>JBOHCZ010000462.1:0-15432 GCA_050699195.1 Streptomycetales bacterium | reverse complement strand
GGCTCACCCTGGCCGCGCCGACGCCCTGCGACGTGGAGACCGCGTATCACTGCGCCAGCGTCGTGGCGGACCCCCTCCGGCCCTCCGGCCGCACGCTACGACTCGACACCCTCGCGCACAGCTACGTGGACCTCGAGGACCCGACGTACCTCGAATTCGACTACGTCCAGGCCATCGCGTCCCTCGCGGACGTGATGGCGCCACGCGGCCAGCCGCTGGATGCCCTCTACCTCGGGGGTGGCGGGCTGACTCTGCCGCGTTACCTCAGACACACCCGCCCGAACTCGTCCCAGCTCGTACTGGAGGTGGACGGCGGGGTGATCGAGGTGGACGAACAGCGCCTCGGCCTGCGCACCGGGGAGGATCTGCGGGTGCGGGTCCAGGACGCCCGGCTGGGGCTCGCCGAGCAGGCGAGCCGTTCGCGTGACCTCGTCGTGGGCGACGCCTTCGGTGGGCTGGCCGTTCCCTGGCACCTGACCACCCAGGAGACCGCGCAGGAGGTGCGCCGGGTCCTGGACGCAGGGGGTGTGTACGCGATGAACGTCATCGACTGGCCGCCCAACCGTTTCGTACGCGCCGAGGTGGCCACCCTGCGCTCCGTCTTCGCCCACGTGGCGATCCTCGGGACAACGGAGGCAGTGCGGGGCCGTGACGGCGGCAACTTCGTACTCCTCGCCTCCGACCGGCCGCTGCCCCTCGACGCCGTGCGGACGGTGCTCGCCAGGCGCGAGACCCCCTACGAGATTGCGTCCAGACGGGCGGTCAAGGCGTTCTCAGGCACCGCGTTCGTGCTGACCGACGACCACGCTCCGGTCGATCAGCTCATCACCACGACGTACTAGCCGTGTGTGAGCTCTTCTTACGGCTGGTTTGTTGATGGCGGGGCGGCACAGGGCCTTCGTGTACGGCGCCCCTGGTCGCCGCTACGACCGCTTCCGGGGTGATCGGCAGATCGTGCACCTCCGCCCCGAACGGCGTCAGCGCGTCGTTGACGGCGTTGAAGATCGCCGCCGGGGCTCCGGCCAGACCCGCCTCGCCGACGCCCTTGGTGCCGAGAAGGGTATCGGGAGCCGGGGTTTCGATATGGCTGATCCTGATCGACGGAACATCCATCGCGCCGGGGAGCAGGTAGTCCATCAATGTCACGGTGACAGGTTGGCCGTCCGGGTTGTAGATGACGTGCTCGAGTAGCGCCTCTCCGACCCCCTGGCCGATGCCGCCCTTGATCTGTCCGTCGACGATCGCCGGATTGATGAGCCGGCCCACGTCCTCCACGACCTCGTAACGCAGCAGCGACACCGTGCCGATCCCGGGATCGACCTCGACGACGGCGACATGGATGCCGTTGTTGAATGTGGCTGTCGGTCCCTCATAGGAACGAATGACGTGCAAGCCGCGCTCGACCTCTTTGGGCAGGCGCCACCCGTGATAATGCGCGATCGAGGCGATCTCCGTCATCGAAACGCCCTGACCGGGCACGCCTCGAACCGTTGCCGTGCTGTCCGCGAGTTCGATGTCGCGCGGGTCGGCCTCCAGCAGGTGGGACGCGATCACTTTGATGCGTTCTCGCAGGTCCCGTGCTGCCACCGCCGCCGCCCCAGCGCTCACCACCGCTGTCCTGCTCGCCCAGGTGTCGGTCCCGTACGGCAGCAGCTTCGTGTCGCCGTCGAGGACCTCGATGTCTTCGAGGCGGATGCCGAGTTCGTCCGCCACGACCTGCGCTGCCGTCGTCCGCAACCCCTGGCCCTGTCCGGGCGTTCCCAGCAGCAGGACGACCTGGCCGCTGGCCTCGACCCGGATTTCCGCCTCGTCGTACGCCGCGATCGGCGCGCCCTTCTTCCCGTAGAACTGTGACCCGGGCGCGGTGAGCTCCACGAAGCAGGACGTTCCGATCCCGATGTAGCGGCCTTCCGCGCGCAGGGTCGCCTGCTCCTGACGCAATTCGTCCAGACGTACCTGGTCGACGATGCGCTCAAGAGCCCGCTGGTAGCTGCCGCTGTCGTAGACGTAGCCGGTCGCCGACTCGTACGGGAGCTCGTCCTCCGAGATGAGGTTGCGCCGCCGCATCTCGATCGGATCGATGTCCATCTCGCGGGCAGCGGCTTCGATCATCGCCTCCATCCCGAGGATCGCACCCGGGTGACCCACCGCACGGTAGACGGCGAGCGGGCTCTTGTTGGTCATGGCGATCCGCAGGTCGAAAGCGTAGTTCGTGATCCGGTACGGCCCGGGCATGACGCTCGCGACCTGGTAGCCCTCGGTGACGGCGCTGCGCGGGTAGACCGAGTAGGCCCCGGCGTCGGACACCACCGACGTCTTGAGGCCGAGGATGGTCCCTTCACGGTCGAGCGCCACGTGGACCGTGAAGCGTTCATCTCGAGCGTGGGTGTCGGTCTGCAGGCTCTCCACGCGGTCCTGGATCCACTTGACCGGACGGCCGAGCTTGATGGCGGCGGCGCACACCGCGACCTCGTCGGGATAGACGTGCGCCTTCATGCCGAAAGACCCGCCCACATCGCCGGTGATGATCCGCACCCTGTTCTCGGCCAGGCCGAGAACGCTGGCATACGTCACCTGGAGCATGTGCGGGGCCTGCGTCGAGACCCACGCGGTCAGGCTCCGGGTGCTCGACTCGTACTTCGCCACGATCGCCCGAGCCTCCAGGGACAGGGCTGTGTGCCGTCCTGTTGTGAAGGAGCGCGAAACCACGTGGGACGCGCGTTCGAATTCGCTGTCTACGTCCCCGTGCTCGAACTCCATGGCGAAGAGCACGTTGTCGCCGAGTTCGTCATGCACCAGCGGGCTTGCTGGCTTCATGGCCTCGAGGGGATCGACCACCGGGGGAAGCGGGTCGTACTCGACGTCAACCGCCTCCGCGCCGTCTTCAGCGCAGTAACGGTCCCGGGCGAGGACGATGGCGACCGGCTCGCCCACGAAGTGGGCCTTGTCGGGGGAGAGCGGGTACTGGTAACCGGCCTTCATTCCGGGCCAGTCGAGAAGACCCCGCCACGGCCGGCACAGGTCGGCGAAGTCCTGCCCGGTGAACACCGCCACGACCCCGCGGACCCGGAGTGCCGCCGAAACGTCGATCGAGGTGATCCGGGCATGCGCGTACGGCGACCGTACGAGGCAGGCATGCAGCATGCCGGGCAGCATTACGTCGTCCACGAAGCTGCCTTGCCCCGTCAGTACACGCGCATCCTCCAGGCGCCGAGCCCGGGTTCCCACGTAGCCGATGCTCTGCCGCGGCTCCCGGGGCTCCTCTTCGAGCGGGGTGTTGTGCGCGCTCACGCCCGTTCCTCCCCTGACGCCTTCGCCGCCGCCCTGATCGATGTCACGATGTCGTCGTAGCCAGTGCAACGGCAGATGTTGCCCTGGATCGCCTTCCGGATCTCGTCGTCCGTGGGATCCGGATTCTCGTCCAGCAGAGCGTGCGCGACGAGCAGGAACCCCGGCGTGCAGAAGCCGCACTGCAAGCCGTGGTTCTCCCAGAACGCCCGTTGAATCGGGTGCAGCCCGTCGTTGCTCAGCCCCTCGACGGTGGTGATACGAACGTCCTGCGCCTGGACGGCGAACATGATGCAGGAGCGGATCGGCTCGCCGGCGAGAAGCACCGTACACGCCCCGCATACCCCGTGCTCGCACCCCAGGTGCGTACCGGTGAGCCCGGCGTGGACCCGGATGAAGTCGGCGAGGGTCAGGCGGGGCTCGACGGTCGCCTCATAGGTGGTCCCGTTGATCTCCATCCGCACGGCTACGAGGTCAGGCACAGGTGCCCCCCAGGCGTGCCTGCGCCTCGCCGAGGGCGCGCGCGACGAGGACGCGAGCGATCTCCTTGCGATACGACGCGCTCGCATGGACGTCGTCTTGAGGCGCGAGCGATTCCGCCGCCAACCGGCCGGCTTCCTCAAACCGGTCGGCACTCAGGGGTCCTCCTTCGAGCATCTGTTCCGCCTCGAGGGAACGCGTCGGGACAGCACCCCCGCCGAAGATCGCGAGGCGGGCGTCACGGCACATCCCGTCCTGCGCGGCGACCACCACCGCCGCTCCCACCATGGCGAAGTCTCCGTGCCGCCGGCTGACCTCCTGGAACCCCCACCCCGAACCCGCTGCCAGCGCCGGGAAGACGGCTTCGACCAGCAGCTCATCCGGCTCCAGGATGGTGGTGAAGAAGGACCTGAAAAAGTCCTCCGCGGGGACCTCCCGGACCCCCCGCGTCGACGCGACCCTCATGCGCGCTCCGGTTGCGAGCGCCACGGCGGGAAGCTCCGCAGCAGGGTCCGCGTGGGCGAGGCTGCCGCACACGGTGCCCCGGTTGCGGATCGGAGGATGCCCGACGAAGTGCAGGGCCCGGGTGAGCAGGGGGTTCGCCTCAGCCACCTGGCGGCAGCGCTCAACGGCAGAGTCGCGCACGGTGGCGCCGATGCGGAGATGCTCACCGTCGCGATGTAGGGAGTTCAACTCGGCGACGTGGTTGATGTCGACGAGCGCCTCAGGGTAGGCCAGCCGGAGGTTCATCATCGGCACCAGGCTCTGCCCCCCGGCCAGTACCTTGGCCGCATCACCCAGGGACCCAAGAAGGTCAAGTGTCTCCTCCAGGCTGTCGGGTCGCCGGTAATCGAAGGGCGGGGGTTTCAAGATCCCTCCTCGTCCCTCCCGATGCGGACCTTGGGTCTTCTCGACGGGGAATCAACGCGAAAAGGATTGTCCAGAGTCGACACGCGAACCATGGTCCGAAGGCCAAGATGTCGGCTGCCCTGCTGTCGTCGGACACAACGACATGCATCAGGCCCTCCAACCCGCAGGGGCCGCCGGAAGACCCCTACTTCTCCTCGACTCGGGCGGTGGCCGGGGGGCCGCCCCTCGGGCCGAAGGTCTCGACGACTGCCGAGACGCCGGTGTACGCCGGACGGCTTACACCAGGAGTCGCCCGTGGACGGATGCCACATGGAATGGGAACAGCCGCACGGTGCGGCGGAGGAGGTCAGCCCTTGATCCGCGATGTGTGGCCTGCCCACTCCTTCTCGCGCAGCGCGAACTTCTGGATCTTCCCGGTGGAGGTCTTGGGCAACTCGTCGACGTACTCCACCTCCCGCGGGGCTTTGAACCGCGCGATATGGCCGCGCACGTGCTCGATGAGGTCGTCCTCGCTGACGTCCGCACCCGGCTTGCGGATCACGAATGCCTTGGGACGCTCACCCCACTTCTCGTCGGGCACGCCGACGACCGCCACCTCGAGCACCTCAGGGTGGGAGACGATGGCCTGCTCCACCTCGATGGTCGAGATGTTCTCGCCGCCGGAGACGATGACGTCCTTGGCCCGGTCGCGGAGCTCGACGTACCCGTCGGGATGCCAGACGCCCAGGTCGCCGGAATGGAACCACCCACCGCGGAACGCATTCCCCGTCGCCTCCGGATCGTCGAAATAGCCCTTCATCACGTTGTTGCCCCGCATCACGATCTCGCCCATCGTCTCGCCGTCCCGCGGCACGTCGTTCATGTGCTCGTCGACCACGCGGACCGGGTCCGCCTGCACCATCGCGACGCCCTGCCGGGCCTGCAGGCGAGCCCGTTCGTGCGTCGGCCGGCCCGCCCAGTCCTGCTGGCGCTCGCAGAGGGTGTACGGGCCGTAGGTCTCGGTGAGCCCGTAGACATGGACGACGCGGGCGCCCAGCCGTTCCAGCTGCTCGATGATCGTCGGGCTGGGGGCAGCGCCCGCCGTGGTCACGACGAGCTGCCGCTCGACAGGGGCTGCTTCGGGGGAGTTCACCATGGTCACGAGGACAGTAGGCGCGCCGTTGAGGTGCGTGATCTCTTGGGTCTCGATGAGACGCCAGATCGCGTCCCCGCGAACGGCGCGCAGGCACACGTGCGTACCCCCGATGCCGGTGACCGCCCAGGTCGTGCACCAGCCGTTGCAGTGGAACATCGGCAGTGTCCACAGGTACACGCTCTCGGTCGTGTGTCCGGAGTGGATCACCTCGCCGAGGGCGTTGAGGTAGGCGCCGCGATGCGTGTACATGACCCCCTTGGGCCGCCCGGTAGTCCCGGAGGTGTAGTTGATCGAGATCGTCCGCTGCTCGTCGTCGACCGTCCACGGCAACGGATCCTCCGACCCCCGGGCGAGCAACCCGGGGTAGCTGGTCGTGGCGAAGTCGGACTCCACAACTCCTGCGAGAGGGTCGCTCACGGACACGATCTCGGTAACCGTCTGCAACTTCCTGGCTACGGGTTCGACTGTGGTGTGCAGCTCGGTGTCGACGACCAGCAGCTTGGCGCCCGAGTGGTCGCAGATGTAGCGCACCTCATCCGGCGAGAGACGCACATTGACTGCGACCAGTACGGCGCCGGCCAAGGGCACGGCGAAGTGGGCGATGAGTAGCTCGGGGATGTTGGGGCACAGATACGCCACCCGGTCGCCGGGCCCGATGCCGCTCGCCCGCAACGCGTTCGCCAGCCGGGTGGTTGACGCGGCGACGTCACGGTACCGCATCCGCCGGTCGCCGTGCACGATCGCGGTCTTGTCGGGAAAGACCTCCGCGGATCGGGCGAGAAACGACAGCGGGGTCAGCTGGGTGACGAAGGGCGTCGGCATCGGTCGCTCACCGGCCATGCAGCCAGGTCGGCTTCCGCTTCTCGAGAAAGGCCGCTATACCCTCTCGGGCGTCGGGCAACTGACTGGTCATCGCCATGACCTCCATCGCGTGGGCGTACGCCTTCGGCTGGTCCAGGTCGATCTGGGCGTAGAGCGCCTGCTTGCCGATCCCCTTGCTCTCCGCGCTCCCGCGGGTCACACGGTCGAGCAGGTCCTGCACGGCGACATCCAGCTGAGCGTCCGGCGCCACAGCGTTGACCAACCCCCAGTCCAGTGCCGTGCGCGCGTCGATCACATCCCCGGACAGCGCCATCTCCACCGCACGCTTGCGCCCCACGTTCCGGGCGATCGCGACCATCGGCGTGTGGCAGAACCAGCCGCCCCTTCCGCCCGGCGCCGCGAAGCCCGCGCTCTCAGCCGCCACCGCCAGGTCCGCGCTCGCCACCAGCTGACAGCCGGCAGCGGTGGCCAGCCCGTGAACGCGCGCGACCACGGGTTGCGGCACCTGCTGCATGGCAGTCATCAGGTCGGTGCACGTTTGAAGCAACCTGCGAACGGCCGACACATCCGACCCCGCGACGTCGCCGAAGTCGTGGCCAGCCGAGAACACCGGGCCGCTGCCGGCCAGCACGATGCCCAACGCGTCGCTCTCGCCGACCTCGACGAAGGCGGCGTGCAACTCCTTCATGTGCTGCAATGACAACGCGTTGCGCCGTTCCGGACGGTTCATCGTGATCTTGACGTAGTCACCGGACCGTTCGATCAGCACGCACTCGTAGCTCATGTCACCACCTCCACGGCCCCATCCTCGGGCACGGGCCGGCATCGCACCACCCGCAGGAGACCGGTGGCGGCTGGTGCTACCGGCCGGTCCGCCAGGCGCGCGCTCCCGGCACCCCCTCCGATCTCGATCAGGTCTGGCCCAGCCGCTTCGAGGTCGCACTGCGAATCCCCAGCTCACGGTCGGCAACGCCGTAGCGGCCGAGCGGGGTCTCGAAGTCCCACATGTGGTAGTCCTCCCAGCCGAAGGCGGCCTGGAGTCTCCTAGAGTCGTGACATGGCTTCGGACGAGGCAGGTGCACGGATCGACAGCTGGATCTGGTCCGTCCGGCTCACCAAGACCCGGTCCCAGGCCGCCGCAGCCTGCCGCGCCGGCCATGTGCGCATCAACGGCGAGCGCGTCAAGCCAGCCCACACCGTCCGGATCGGGGACGAGGTGCGGCTGCGCCACCTCGGCCACGAGAGGGTCGTCGTCGTGACGCGTGTGGTCCGCAAGCGGGTCGACGCCGCGATCGCCGCTGCGTGCCTGACCGACAACAGTCCGCCCCCACCCGCGCCCGATGAGACCGCCGCGGTCGGCCGGCGCGACCGCGGCGCCGGACGCCCCACCAAACGCGACCGACGCGACCTGGAACGACTCCACGGCCGCCGGACACCGCCCTAGCCGCCCATCGGACGTGGGCTGCTGCCGGCGCCCCATCACCTACGACGTGCCGACATTGGTCCGCGCCTACGGCTGGATGCTGGCCGACAACGCCACCACACGGTGATCAGCGGCGACATACGTAAACAGCAGGACATCCTCGACCATACCGACGTCCGTTCGCCGCATCGACTTCCAGCAGCCGGTGCCCTTGCTGTTCCTGTCGGTGTGCACCACCTCACCGACGCCGACAATCCCCGCCGGATCCTTCGGACGGGTCCGCACGGCAGCAGATGAGTCGAGGCAGCGCATCACCCTGACGCTGACGCCCGCGAGCCCGTCCGGCCGGTGAGGGTCGGCGACCGGTTCGACGAGCAGCCGCGGTAGCGATCGCTGTACTCGTCCGGCCCCCGTACTTGGCGCAGAGCCGAGATCCTGGTCGGCGCCGAGGACGGGGTGCTGGGCCACGGTTCGGGGTGCCGGATCGGGCCTCGTGTTGCCAGCAAGGGGATGCCCTGCCTGGCGCGGAGTGCCGCGACCTGGCGGATCGCGGACTCCACGAACCTGGTCGGTGGTGCGGACCTTCTTGTGCCGCCGCACGCCCTGCCACCCGTTAGCCCGCATCAGCCGCTCGACGGTGGACTTGGCGACCGGGATCCCTTCACGTTGCAGATGGGCCCACATCTTGGCCGACCCATACAGCGACTCCGCCTTGCGTCGGCCCTGCTCGTCGGGCTCGTAGTAGCCGGCCAGCACCATGATGATCGTGGCGTCCCACAGGGACCGCTTCGACGGCGCCCGGACCGCGCAGGCGTGGAACGTGCGCGGGGCGATCCTTGCAGCCATGCCCGCTCAGCGCACGCCAGATCGAAGCGACCCCGAACCGAGCCCTGTGGTCGGCGATGAACCGACAGACCTCAGCAGTGGTCAGCGACGCGAGCGCGGGTCGCTCTCCCGCACGGAGAAAGACGTCGCGGCCTTGAGGATCTCGATGGTCTCCTCGAGCTCACAATTGCGCTTCTTCAGCTCGCGGATCTCCTGGACCGCCTCGGTGCTGATCCCCTCACGCTGCCCGTGGTCGACCTGCTGCTGACGGATCCAGTTCCGCAGCGTCTCGGCGTTCATCCCCAGCCGCGACGAGACAGCCCTGATCGCCGCCCACTCGCTCGGGTAGTCGCCGCCGTGGTCGAGCACCAGACGACAGCCTTGGCCCGGGTCTCCCGGTCGTACTTGCTCGGCATGAGACACAACCTTCCAAGGAAGAAGGTGTGCATCAAACCTGGGATGGTTCACACCGTGGGGTCGGTCAGCTCTTGCCGACAACGTGGGTCGGCGTGCGGGATAGGCGCTCAGTGTCCCGGCTGCGTCTCCCCCATCCCATCCGGGCACCTGGCTCGTGCGGGACCTGGTGTGCCACCTGATCATCGACGCGCAGGACGTTCTGATCACCCTCGTCACCCCCGCCGCAACGCAACCGACCGTCGACACGGTGACCTACTGGAACGTCGCGGACCGCCCGCCGACCGGTGAGGACCCGCTCGACGCGCTGACCGTCCGGCTGGCCGCCGCGTACGAGGAACCGGGCCTGCTCAAGTTCCACCTCGACGACGTCGGCTCCGCGGCCGGACGCGCCGCCGAACTCGCCGACCCCGGCGTCCGGGTAAGCACCCGCGAGGTTCTCACCGTGAGCGACTACCTCAACGCCTACGTCCTGGAATGGACGCTGCACCACCTCGACCTGATCGCACACCTCCCGAACACGCCCCAACCGCCGTGGAGGGTCTGGCCCGATCCCGCGCGATGCTGGAAAAGATCGCCCACGCGTTCCCCGCCTCGTTCACCGACAAGGACTCACTTCTGGTCGGCACCGGCCGCCGGGCACCGACCGATGCGGAGAAGGCCGAACTCGGCGAGCTGTTCGCGAAACTGCCGATCGTCCTCAGCTGATACGTCCACTGTCGACAGACCGAGCGGGTGAGGCACGGGCGCCCTGCTGACCTCCCGAACGGAAAACTGCCCCTGAGCTGGGACGATGCAGGTCGAAGTGCCACAGATGTGCCGCGCCCGGCCAGCCGGAGGATTGCCTCCGTCGGAGACGGGTGGGGCCGCGTAGGTAGGGGACGGCGCTGCCGTCACTGGGCGGGGCCTGCTCCATTGACCTGGTAGGTCAGCAGCACGTTGTGTGAGCCTTCGAGCCTGCGGACCTCGGTCAGCGCCAGCTCGCCGTCGAAGGCCTGACCGCCGTAGGCCGCGCGGAATGCAGGGTCCCCTCCGCCTATCGCGTCGGCACCAACCATCAGGTGCAGCTCGTCGACCAGCCCGGCGGCAAGCAGGTCGTTCCATAGCGTGGCGCTGCCGAACATCAAGATGTCACCGCCCGTGTCCCGTTTCAGCTCGGCTACGCGCTGGTGGGCGGCGGCACGCCGGACGATCTCGGTGGTGTCCCGCCACGGCCCGGTGTCGTCGGGGGTGAGCGAGTCGGAGACGACGATCTTCCGGATGCGGTTGTTGATCGATGAGATCTCGCGCTCGAGCGCGGGCTGGGTTTCGTCGCCCTCGACGCCCGGCCAGTACGACACGAAGCCGCGGTAGGTGGTGCCGCCCAGTAGCAGGGTGCCAGCCTCTCGCAGGCGGGTGGCGTTGTAGGCGCTAAACGATTCGTCCAGGGGCAACACCATGACGTCCCCGCCTTCGCCCGCGGTGTAGCCGTCGATCGACATCAGGGTGCACACGATCAGCTTGCTCATGACTCTCTCCTTGCTCGGTGGCCGGTCTGTCCCGTGCCGGTCACCCTGTTGAGTCACGCCGGCTCCGAGACTCATCGGTCGGCTACGAGAAAGTTGCAGGGAGCCTGAACCGGTCGTCGAGCATCGGCGCGAGGAACGACGTGAGCGCTGCGATCCGGTCGCCATCGAGGGTTAGCGCGGTCAGCCCGCCGAGACGGTAGGTGCCCTCGTGTTCCTGGTAGCAGGCGAGCGCCACCTGCCCGTTGACCGTGGCCGGCCGCACCCGCCACGACGTCTCGAACATCCGCTCGCGCAGGAACCGCCCGATCGCGTCCCGCCCGTCGAACCAGGCCGGCAGCGGCGGCATCGACAGGGTCGCGTCGGCGACCAGCAGGTCCAGGAGCGTGGGAATGTCCGCCCGTTCCCAGGCGGTGACCAAGGAGTCCAGCAGCGCTTCAGTCGGTCATCGCCGAATTCGGCGACGGCCTGCTGTTGGGTGGCGTTCCCACCCGCTGGTGGAGACTACCGCGGGCGCGCTGTAGGGCGCTGTTGACCGCGGGGACCGTTGTGTCGAGGAGGTCGGCGACCCCGCGGCGGGGAAAGCCAAGACGTCGCGCAGGACGAGCACCGCGCGCTGGGTGGCTGGAACAGCCACGACCGCACCGAGCTGCGGCCCTCGAACCCGCCGATACCCTTCCAGGCGCCGAGTAGCGCCTCCTGCAACGCGTCGTCAGCGTCGTGCAGGGAACCCAGCATCCGATAGCAGCGCGCGTGAAGCTCGCCACGATACGGAGCCACCAACTCCTCGAACGCCCGGCCGTCCCCCGCTCGTGCCCGCTCAAGCAACTCCGCGTCGTCCACCCACAAATTGTGCCAGGCACCCCCTCGGGGACCTGCTCTCCCGCGCCAGACATCGATCAGCACGGCCTGGGTTCATAGTCAGCCTGAGCGAGTGGCCGCCAGTTCTGTTAGCCAGCGTTCGAGGAAGCGCTGTTCGGCGCCGTCGTCGGTGAGTTCTCTCGCACGTCGATAGGCGTCACGCGCCTCGTCGGTCCGCCCGAGGCGCCGCAAGAGTTCGGCCCTGGTCGAGTGCAGGTAGCGGAAGTCGTCGAGACCGAGTTGGGCGAGCAGGCGCAGGCCGGCCTCGGGGCCTTCGGTCTCGGCGATGGCGATGGCACGGTTCAGCTCCACGACGGGCGAGCCGGTCAGGCGGGCGAGCTCGCCGTACAGCGCCGCGATCTGCGCCCAGTCGCACGGCGTCTCGGCGTGCAACGAGGCGATGGCGGCCTGCAGGACGTAGGGCCCGCGGCCGCCGAGGGCGAGTGCTCGGTCGAGCTCGGCGCGTCCATCGGCGATCTGCTCGGGGTTCCAACGTGACCGGTCCTGATCGCCGAGCAGCACGAGCTCGCCGTCGCGGAACCGCGCCTCGCGACGGGAGTCGTGCAAGAGCATCATCGCCAGCAGCCCGTAGGCCTCGGGGTCGTCCGGAAGCAGTTCAGCGAGCGCGCGTCCCAGCCAGATTGCTTCTGCCGCGAGTTCGTCGCGTCCGCTGTAGCCCTCGTTGAAGATCAGGTAAACGACGGCGAGAACGGCGTCGAGACGCTCGCGGAGCAGGTGACGCGGTGGCACTCGAAACGGGATCCCCGCTGCTTTGATCTTGCGCTTGGCCCGCACCAGCCGCTGCGCCATCGTGCGCTCCGGTACGAGGAAGGCGCGGGCGATCTCGTCGGTGGTGAGCCCGCCGAGGGTGCGCAGGGTGAGCGCAACCTGCGCCTCGATCGCGAGCGCCGGGTGGCAGCAAGTGAAGATGAGTTCCAGGCGCTCGTCGGGAAACGTCGTGGCGTTCATCGGCACCTCGGCAGAGTTGCCTGCGGCGAGCAGGCCGGACTTGGCGGCGAGGCCCTGGTCGCGGCGGATCCGGTCCGTGGCTCGGTTCCGGGCCGTCGTTATCAGCCAGGCGCGCGGGTTGCTGGGGATGCCATCGCTTGGCCATCGGTCGGCGGCGATCGCGAAGGCCTCCTGCGCGGCTTCCTCAGCGAGGTCGAAGTTGCCGAGGACGCCGATCAGGGTGGCCAGCACCCGGCCCCACTCCTCGCGGAAGACCTGATCGAGCGTCGCTACCAATACACCTCCGAGGGCCGGATCTCGACGGCGCCACCGTAACGCGCTGCTGGGACGCGGGCGGCCACCTCGATGGCCGCGTCCAGGTCGTCGGCCTCAAGGATGAACCAGCCGCCCACCGCCTCCTTCATCCCGACGAACGGGCCGTCCGTGGTCAGAGTCTTGCCGCCTTCGACCCGTACGGTGGTCGCATTCTCGGGCAGACCCATCGGCAGCCCGGAGGTGACGCCCGACGTCTCGTTGATCCCTTGGTAGTCGGCGTGCACCTGCTTCTGCTCCTCCTCGGGGAGCGCGGCCTGTCGCTCGAGTGCGCTGCCTTGGTAGATCAGCATGACGTACTTCATCGCTACCTCCTCGTCATTACCAGATGGTCACGCACTAAGACGAATGGCGATCCACGAAATCGACAGCTCGACACCAGAAATCTTGAGCGACCCACGCCGGAGCTCACGGACGCCTACAACGCCGCGAACGAGGCGATCAGCGTTACGTACGGCACCCGGGAGCCGAGGCGCTTGTTAGGGGCTCCACCCGAGGAGGAACAGCTTGAGCTCCTCCGGTGTGGGTTTCGGATCGGGCGGCATGGCGAGCCGGTGCTGGAGTGGGTCGATGGTGGCGCGGTACCTGGTGGCCCAGCTCAGCCAGCCCTCCGCAGCATGCCGCTGCTGCTCGTCGTTTGTTGCGTCGACTACTTTGCGCATCTCGGCGAGGTAGGTGTCGAGCGCGCGTGCGGCGCGCCACCGTTTGACCTGGGCTTCAAGTACGTCGGCGCGATGGGCCTCGCGGAGGTCGTGCTTGGCGCGTTCCGAGCAGGTCCCGGGACATGCTCTAAGCCCGACGTGGGCGGGCTTACCGCGGTGCGCTGTGCTCGCAGCACCAACAGCCAGGGCACTGTCCCGTCGCCGTGCTCGGTCAGTTCGGTGATGATCAAGCCGTTCCGGGTCAACGCTGCCGTGTAGACACTGAGTGGTCGGTGCATGCTGACGAAGGTCATCTCGAGTCCGTCGCGCTCGACGTGGTCCTCGTAGCGGCGTGCCTGCAGTTACGGCCGGGAGACTCGGAATGCCTTGGTGTGCAGGGTGTCGTCGTCCTGGGCGGTGACGAAGGGATGGACGATGGCGATGCACAGCTGACCGTCCCGGCGGAGAACTCGCCCTACTTCGCGGATGGCTCCGGTGAAGTCGTCGATGTCGTGAAGGGACATGCACGAGACGACCAGCCCGACGCTGGCCTCGCCGAAGGGCAACGCGGCGGCGTCAGCCATCACGACGGGCACAGGTGGAGCGGCCGTGACGGCCGCGTGCACGAGGGTCGGGGCGTGATCGATCCCCACCACGCGGTGACCGAGCCCAGGCAGTTCACGGCCCGTGCGTCCTTCTCCGCAGCCGAGGTCGACGGTGACCCCGAACGGTGGTGGAAGCACGGATCTCAATGCCGGCCAGGTACCGTTCCAGAACCGTCGTGGCCGGGAGCGCGGGCCCAGGCGATCCACTCCTGAGCGTGCCGTTCCTTCTGGTGGCGACGTGGGCACAGAAACCGAGAAGCCGCAGTTCAGGGCTTGATCATTTGTGAGTCGCCTGGGGATCGAACCCAGAACCCGCGGATTAAAAGGGGGCAGATTCCATCAACCAGGCGCTCTACCCGCACTGATGTCACCACGGACGTCTCGCGGCGAACACGGCGACCAGGGCGAACACCCGACGTGATGCCACGACCGATGCCACGCCCAGCATGGATGCTTTGGTCCGTGCGACGAGCGCAGCTGGGCGGACTCCGAAGAGCGTCGACTATCCTCCGGACCCGACGCGGGCGTGAGCGGGCCAGTAGCGGGCCGCTGGTATGGTCACCCAATAGACCGCCGAATGCGAGCACCGAATGGCGACGAGCTGGCGGGTGGTCAGGTTCTAGATGTGGTGGCTGGCCACCAGCAGCACACGAGCGCCACGCCGAGCCCCACTGCCGACCAGACTGCCCGTCCGGCACCCGACTCTCCCAGAACCGTCCCCACCAGGCGACCTAGCGCACGCAGGACCGGCGGGTGGACGGCTCGATACAGTTCAGCCTCGACGTGGGGATCACCTCAACCCCCATGATCATCGACACCGCGACGACCACCAGGCTACGAGACAGCCTGTAGCAGATCCAGCACGTCACGGCAAACGATCCGCCTCGGCCGCGACTCGACCACGGCCAAGCTGGCTCTGTAGCTGTCGTGGACGTCGAGGTCGTAGAGATGGGTCTGACCGACCAGATCAGGGTGCTCCTGCCATGCCAACACGCGAGGGGGATGGCTCGCCGGGCTCATTTCGATGCCGAGCAATCCTGCGCTCAAACCGTCGCCGGTCATCTTTGTCAGCGCCTCCTTCCGAGTCCAAATCCTGGTGAAGGCGGCGGCCTGCTCTTCGACCCGTGTTGCCTCGAGACAACGTTGCTCCCTGTTGGTAACCAGTCACACCGCCCGCTGATCTGCGGCGTGTCGGTGCTGACGTCTGGTTCGTGATCGTGTTTGTGTTGCGGGGTGCCGCAGCCGGAGTCGCCGACGTATGAGGAGTTGGTTGCTCAGGTGG
>JBOHCZ010000461.1:0-3611 GCA_050699195.1 Streptomycetales bacterium | reverse complement strand
CCACCTGAGCAACCAACTCCTCATACGTCGGCGACTCCGGCTGCGGCACCCCGCAACACAAACACGATCACGAACCAGACGTCAGCACCGACACGCCGCAGATCAGCGGGCGGTGTGACTGGTTACGTAAGCATGCCGGTCGAAGTAGCCGAGTTGGAAAACCTCGGCCCCAGACTCCGACGCCGTGCCCATGAGCTTGGGAGTGTGCATCTCAGTGAACCCCTGGGCGTAGGCGTATTCACGCATCCCGTGCTCGACCGCGGTTTGTGCCTCGAACAGGAGGCGGGTGGCGGGCCGCATCCGTACGTCCAGGAAGCGCCAGTCCAGGCGGTGCTCGGGGCCGGAGTTCTCATCGATGGGGAGTGGGCTCTCGGCAGGACCCAGGACCTCCACCCGCTCAGGGATGATCTCAAGGCCGCCCAGGTTCACGACCGGGTTGTCGACGACGCGGCCGGTGATCGCCACTGCCGACTCGTCGGTCAGCAACTGTATGACCCGCTCCAGCTCGTCACCTTCGCCGCCGCGCTTGTGGGTGACCTGGACCATCCCGGTGGGGGCACGCACGATCACGAACTGCATCGTGCGCTGCAATCGCAGCGCGTTGACCCACCCGCGCACGGTGACGGTCTGCTCGATGTGGTCGCGGACATCGCGAACCAGCGTCCTGGCCATGCTGGATGTGCCCTCTTCCGAGAACAGGGACGATCCGAGTCGGGTCTGACACTATCCGGCTGGCATCACTGACCGCGACCGACTAATCACGTACGGCCACCGCGCCGCCTTCGAGGTCACCCCCACCGCGATGCGGCTAAGACGCCTATCGCGGTGGCGATCAACAGGATCCACACCTGGTCATCCATGTCACCACCCTCGCCTTTGAACAGCAGTCCGCGCTCACGCACTGTGACTTCCCTCGTGCCGGGTCCGCCAATCGCATGCATTGTTGCCCCAGGGCGGGCTCGGATCGCGCCCCGGGGACCGGCCCAGCCGCGCCGGTGACCTCGTACCAGCTCCTGCCGGGCGTCAGGGATCGGGTCGGCTAGGGTCCATCAGCGAGCTGGGAGGCGATGTCGGCGAAGCGACGCAGGGCCTGCGGGTTGGTCGTCGCGTCGGGGTTGGCGGCCTGCTCGACCGGGGCGCCCTGCAGGATCTTCTTGACGGGAACCTCGAGCTTCTTGCCGGACAGCGTGCGCGGGATCTCGCTGACCTCGTGGATCTCGTCGGGTACGTGCCGGGGAGAGAGCTCGCTGCGCAGGGCGGCCTTCACCCGCCCGGTGAGCGCGTCGTCGACACGGTGGCCGTCCGCGGGTGCGAGGAACAGCAGGAGCGTGCCCTCCCGCTCGGTACCGCCGGTGTCGATCACCAGGCTGTCGGCGATCTCCGGGAAGTCGTCGAGGACGCGGTAGAACTCGCTGGTGCCCATCCGGACCCCACCACGGTTGAGCGTGGAGTCGGAGCGGCCGGAGATGACGAGCTGCCCCCCATGCGTGATCTTGATCCAGTCACCGTGCCGCCACACGCCGGGGTAGGTGTCGAAGTAGCTCTCGCGGTAGCGCCGCCCGTCCGGGTCGTTCCAGAAGTACAGCGGCATGGAGGGCATCGGCTCGGCGATCACGAGCTCGCCGACCTCTCCCACGACCGGACGGCCCTCGAGGTCGTAGGCCTCGACCTTGGCGCCAAGGCAGCGGCACTGGATCTCCCCGGCGCGCACCGGCAGCAGCGGGCAGGGGCCGACGAAGCCGGTGCACAGGTCCGTGCCCCCGCTGAGCGACCCGAGGAGCAGGTCACGCCCCACACTGTCGTACACCCAGGCGAAACCCTCGGGTGAGAGCGGCGCCCCGGTGGAACCCACCCCACGGATCGCGCTGAGGTCGAACGCCCGGCCCGGCTCGAGACCCTCGCGCAGGCAGGCGGTGATGTAGGGGGCGCTGGCGCCGAAGTAGGTGATGCCGGTCTCCTGCGCCATCCGCCACAGGGCGGACAGGTCGGGGTGGCCCGGGCTGCCGTCGTACAGCACGACGGTGGTGCCCACCAGCAGGCCACCCAGCAGGTAGTTCCACATCATCCAGCCGGTGGTGGTGAACCAGAAGAAGGTGTCCTCGGGCCCCAGGTCCATGTGGAGGGTCAGCGCTTTGAGGTGCTCCAGCACGATGCCACCGTGGCCCTGCACGATCGGCTTGGGCAGCCCCGTGGTCCCCGACGAGTACAGGATCCACAGCGGATCGCCGAAGGCGACCTCCTCGAACGCGGGCGGGTCCGGCTCCCCGGGCTCGCCGAGGAAGTCGTCCCACCACAGCCCGGCCGGCCCGCCGTGGGACGCGTCACCGGGCCCGCGCCGCCCGCCCGCGAGGTCCTGGAGGTAGGGGACCAGGACGGTCGCCGTGAGGCTGGGCAGCTCGGCTTCGATCCGGCGTACGACGTCCCGGCGGTCGTGGCGGCTGCCGTTGTAGGGGTAGCCGTCGGCGGCGAGCAGCACTTTCGGCTCGACCTGCCGGAAGCGGTCGATGACGCTGCGCGCGCCGAAGTCCGGGGAGCACGAGGACCACACGGCGCCGATGCTGGCGGCACCGAGGAGACCCAGCACCGCCTCGGGGATGTTCGGGATGTAGGCGACGACGCGGTCACCGCGCCCGACGCCCAGCGCCCGCAGCCCCGCCGCGACGCGCGCCACCTCCCGGGCCAGCTCCGCGTAGGTCAACTCCCTCGCGACCCCCGCCTCGTTGCGGAACACTAGGGCCGGCCGCTCCGCCCGGTCGCCGGAGGCGTGGCGCAGGGCCTGGCGCGCGTAGTTGACCCGGGCTCCGGGGAACCACGTCACGTCGGGCAGCACGCCCTCGTGGGCCGGACCCGGAGGCCGGCCGCCCGGCAGGTCGAAGTAGTCCCACAGCGAACCCCAGAACGCGTCCAGGTCGGTGACCGACCACGTCCAGAGCTCCTCGTAGGAGCCGAAGGACAACCCGTGTACGCGCGCCAGCCAGGCGATGTAACGGGTGATGTTCGCGTCGGCCCGGCGGCCCTTGCCAGGCTCCCAGAGCAGCGCACCCTCCTGCACCGCGCGCGGTCCCTGCACCTGTCGCCTCCCGCAGCTCTGCCGTCCGGTCACCCCGAAGGGTAGTGCGGCCCGGGAGCGAAGGCGCCGCCCAGATCGGGCTCGGATCGCGGTCAGATCGCCGTCAGATCAGGGGGGGCCGACCGGCGCGGGTCAACCGCCACACCGCCGCCCAGCTCATCGGGCGGCGGATGCCGCACGGGGAGGTGAGCCCGGCCCGGAACCCGCGGAGCGCCTCGCGCGCGTCCCGGGCCCCGCGCAGCCGCGCCGCCGTGAGCAGGGACCACACGCCGACATACCCGACGGCGAGCGGCAGCGGGAGGTTGCGCCGGGCCAGCCAGACCCGGTTGCGCGCCGACAGGTAGTGGAAGTACCCGTGCCGGGTGGGGACCACCGCCGGGTGGTGCGCCAGCAGGTCACCGCGGTACTCGACGCGGTACCCCGCAGCGATCATGCGCCAGGCCAGGTCGATGCCCTCGTGGGCGTAGAAGAACCCCTCCGGCCAGCCGCCGGTCCGCTCCAGGGCGCTGCGCCGGGCGACGACGGCCCCCTCCCACAGGGC
>JBOHCZ010000460.1:0-4694 GCA_050699195.1 Streptomycetales bacterium | reverse complement strand
CCCCCACGCCCGTAACCGCGAGCAGTTCGGCCGCCCGATCGGCGTCCACCAGGCGGTCTCCCACCGGCTCGCCGACGTCTACATCGCGCTGGAGGAGGCGCGATCGCTCGCCTACTGGGCGGCCTGGTGCGTCACGGAAGGCGACCAGGCCGGGGAGCGGGCCAGCCTCGCCGCCAAGGCGCACGCCGGGGAGGCCGCGGTGCTCGCCTGCGAGAGCGCGATCCAGGTGCACGGGGGCATCGGGATGACGTGGGAGCACGTGCTGCACCGCTACTACAAGCGCGCCCGCTGGATCGCGGCGTTCGAGGGTTCCGCGCGGGAGCAGCGCAGGGAGATCGCGGCGGCGTTGCTGGACTGAGTTGCCGGCTTGAGGTTGCCGGCCGAGGTTGCCGGCCTCGAGATTGTTGACGGAAGCCGCCCGCGCGGGGTTGAGGGCAGTGGGTGGTGATTACGTATACAGTCGCAAGCCGGCTCGACTCCCGGCCGTTGCAACTCCGGATCGGAGGTCCCCAGTGATCCGTGTCCTCGTCGTGGGCGGCGGCGCCATGGGCGGCATCATCGCCGCCAAGCTGGCCGAGGCCGGCCGGGACGTCGTCGTCCTCGACGCGAATGTCGAGCACGTCGCACGCATCCGCGCTCCCGGGCTGTGCCTCGAGGAACTCGGGCGTTCGAGAACGGTACCGCTGGCCGCGTGCAGCGACCCTTCCGAGCTTTCCGGGTCTTTCGACGTGGCGCTCGTCGCGGTGAAGGCATCTCACTTGGAGGCCGCCCTTCGCCCGCTTGTGGCGCGCGACGTGGCGAGCACCTACGTCTCACTCGGCAACGGGTTCGTCCAGGAACGCGTCGAGGCCCTCGCGGGTCACGGCCGCGTGGTGTGGGGCACGGTCGAGTGGGGCGCGACCAACCTCGGGGTCGGCCACGTCGCCCGGACCACCGAGAACCCGTTCGTCATCGGCGAGGCCGACGGTCCAGCGCGCGAGCGCACGCGTGCCGTCGCAGGCCTCCTGGAAGCGGTCGCGGAGGTGCGCATCAGCGGGAACATTCGCGGGCAGGTGTGGTCCAAGCTGCTCGTGAACAGCACCTTCTCCGGCCTCAGCGCGATCACGGGGAGGCTTTACGGTGACGTCGTCGCCGACCCCGCGGGGCGCAGTGCGGCGTACGGCCTGTGGACCGAGGGCTTCACGGTGGCGCACGCCCTCGGTGCCGAGCTTGACGAGGTCTTCGGCATCCGGCCGGAGCAACTCGTGGTCCGGGAACCCGAGGACGTCCCCTGTGCCGACCGGGCGCTGGACGCGGCCATGCGCCGCGCCGCCGCCACCAAGGCCTCCATGCTGCAGGACCTGGAGCGCGGCGTGCTGACCGAGGTCGACGTGATCAACGGCGCGGTGGTCGCCCACGGCGCCCGTGCCGACCTGCCCACGCCGCTCAACGCCTGCCTGGTCCAGCTCGTGCACGACTGCGAGCAGGGGGTACGCCGCCCCGGGCCGGACAACCTGGCCGACCTCGACCACCTGCGCGGCCGCTGAGGCTGGCGGAGTCGCGGTCGAACACCTCCGCGCGGGTCGTCGCCTTGTACGTACTCATGCCATCCGCCGAACGGCTGATTCGGTCAGCGCCACGAGTTCGGGTGACGACAGGGCGTGATACAGCCCATAACGTCCATGTATGCGGAGGACCGCGCTAGTTCTGTTGGCGCTGTCGATCGCCAGCGGCTGTGGTGACTCCGGGCCGGCTGGGGAGCGGACTGTGGGGCAGGCTGAGGTCGCCCTCGAAGCCGGCGGGGCCACCCGGGCACCCGCTCGGCCGGGCGATGCCGTACGCCACCGTTCCTACACCGTGCAAGAGGTCCGGGCGCTACGGGTGCACACGCTCGCTGGACGGATCGAGGTCGTCGGCACCGACGCCGACGCCATCGAAGTGGTGGAGGACCTGGAGTACGACGACGTGCCACCGCGCACCCGTCACGGGCTGCACGGCGGCACGCTGACCCTCGGCTACTCCTGCCCCGAGCGCAACGACGAGTGCGGCGTGACCTATCGGGTGCGGGTGCCCCGCGAGACCTCCGTGCAGCTGCGCAGCGAGGCCGGCGGGGTGCACGTCGACGGACTCAGCGGCCCCCTGCGGGTCGCGGTCTCGGTCGGGTCGGTGACGGCCGAGCGGCTGCACAGCCCGGACGTTGGGGTGCGCTCGCAGGCCGGCTCGGTGCTGCTCGGCTTCGCCGCTGCGCCCAAGTTCGTCACGGTCGAGGCGATCGCCGGCGCGGTGATCCTCCAGCTGCCCGGCGGCCTGCGGTACGCCGTCGACGCGCAGACGACGGCGGGCGTCACCAGCGTCGAGGTACCGACCGACCGCTCTTCGCCGCGCCGTATCCGGGCGACCTCGACCACCGGCTCGATCCAGGTGCTGACGAGCTGACGGGGTCCGCTCCCGAGCGCTAGGGCGTGTCAGCCTCACTGCCAGCTTCCACTGCCAGCTTCACAGCAAGCCGCCGGGCGAGACGCCCCGGATCGAGGCGTCGAGGACCTCGGCGGTGTGGGCGAGCCCGACGGCACGCCCCCTCCGCCGTGCCGCGGCCGCGATCTGCATCAGGCACCCCGGGTTGGCGGTGACCAGGAGGTCGGCCCCGGTCGCGAGGACGTTGTCGGCCTTGCGCTCACCGAGCTCGCGGGCGGCCCCTGGCTGGAAGATGTTGTAGACCCCCGCCGAGCCGCAGCAGATCTCCGGGTCCGCGATCTCGGCCAGCTCGAGACCCGGGATCGCGTTGAGCAGCCGGCGGGGCTGGCTGCGGACGCGCTGCGCATGGGAGAGGTGGCACGCGTCGTGGTAGGCGGCCTTGAGCCGCAGCGGGTGGCGCTCGGCCACCGGCCCGAGCGTGACGAGCAGCTCGGAGAGGTCGCGGACGTTCGTCGCGAGAGCGGCCGCCCGGTCGGCGTAGTCGGGGTCGTCGCGGAGCAGGTCCGCGTACTCCTTCATCGCCGACCCGCAGCCCGCGGCGTTCACGACGACGTGCTCGACGCCGGCGTCCTCGAAGGCGGAGACGATCTGCCGGGCGAAACCTTGGGCTTCGGTCTCCCGCCCGCTGTGCAGGGACAGCGCGCCGCAGCAGCCCTGGGCGCGGGGGATGACGACCTCGCAGCCCTCGGCCGCGAGGACCCGCGCGGTCGCGGCGTTGACCTGGGGAAAGAACACGCTCTGCACGCACCCGGTGAGCATGCCGACGACTGCGCGGCGCGGCCCCCGGGCGGGGACCCGCTCGGGGAGGCGGGGCGAGCGCTGCAGCGGCGGCGTCAGGCGCTCCATCGCCGCCAGCGACGGGGAGACGCGCTCGAGCACGCCGGTACGGCGCAGTCGGGCGTCGAGCCCGCTGCGCTGGTACAGCCGCAGCGGGCCACGCAGCGTACGCAACCTGCGCGGGTGCGGGAAGAGGGCGAAGACCAGCCTCCGGAGCAGCCGCTCGCCCCGCGAGCGCGGGAAGCGCCGCTCGACCTGCTGGCGCGTGGCCTCGATGAGCCGGTCGTACTGCACCCCGGAAGGGCAGGCGGTCACGCACGCCATGCACCCGAGGCAGGCGTCGAAGTGGCCGGCCATCGCGCCGGTGAGGGGGGCGCCTTCGAGCCCCTGCTGCATGAGGGAGATACGCCCCCGGGGGGAGTCCATCTCCTCACCCCACAGCAGGTACGTCGGGCACGTCGGCAGACAGAAGCCGCAGTGCACGCAGTCGTCCACGAGGTCCTGGCGGGGCGCGTGGTGGGCGTCGAACGCCGTCTCCGAGCTCACATCCGCTGGCCGTTGCGACATCAGATGCCTCCCACGTACCTGCCCGGCGCCAGCCGGTGGTCGGGATCGAACTGATCCTTGACGCGCCGCATCAGATCAAGCGCGGGCACGGGTCCGTACGGGTCGAGGCCGGACCGTAGTGCCTCCGGGGCGCGCAGCACCACCGCGGTGCCGTCATAGCGGGCGAGCGCGGTGCGCAGGTCGGCGACGATCCCGGCTACGGCGGCGGGCTCGGCGTCCCCGGGGATCCCGGCATGCAGCACACCCACGGCCGCCGAGCCGCGTACCGCGCAGCCGACCCCGTGTGCGGCGGCCGCCGCGCCCAGCACCTCGAGGACGTGCGGCAGCGCCGCGATCTCGGCCGTGAGCCGCAGCGCGACGTCGCCCGTGCCGAACGGGTAGCTCCCCCACCACGGCGGGGGCTCCGGGCTCTCGCCGGCGCCCTCGCCGAGGAAGGCCAGCGCCTGGCGGGTACGCGCTTCGACGCCCGGCCCGATGCCCTCGAGGAGGAGGCCCACGGTGCCCGGCCCGGCGGGGGCGGGCAGGTCGAGCTCGACCGCGACCGGCGCGAGCTGGGCGTGGATGACGGCCTGGACCTGCCGATGTGCCTCGTCCGGGCCGGAGACGGGGCAGGTCAGGTACGCCGCCGCGGTCGGGAGGGGGTGCAGCCGGAAGACGGTCTCCGTGATGATGCCGAGCGTGCCGTAGGACCCGGTGAACAGCTTGCCCAGGTCATAGCCCGCGACGTTCTTCACGACCTTCCCGCCGGCGCGCGCGACCTTACCGTCGGCTCGTACGACGGTCACGCCGATGAGCAGGTCACGCGGCGTGCCGTAGCCGAGCCGCAGCGGTCCGCTGGCGTTGGCCGCAACGACGCCTCCGACCGTGCCGCTGACGGTCCGTGCGGGGGTGCGCCC
>JBOHCZ010000459.1:0-7931 GCA_050699195.1 Streptomycetales bacterium | reverse complement strand
GGTTACCCACGTGTTACTCACCCGTTCGCCGCTCCGTACCCCACCCGAAAGCGAGGCCGATCGCTCGACTTGCATGTGTTAAGCACGCCGCCAGCGTTCGTCCTGAGCCAGGATCAAACTCTCCATTGAGGTTTGTCCGAATCGAAATTGCTCCCGCCGCCGCGACCAAGGTCACGACGTGACGGGGGCGCTGGCTTTTGACACGCTGTTGAGTTCTCAAGGAGCAGACGCCATCACCGCCGAGTCTTACGACCCGGACGAGCGATGTCGCGATCGAGTTGCCATCAGCCTACACATCGGAGGCATCGCTACCGCCAACGAGAGAGCTCCAGGCAGGGGTCCTACGGGCCCCAACCAAGCAAGTATAACCGATCCTGCTGGCGGGACCCCCGGAACGCTGGTTCTTTCGAGTCCAGCGGCTCCGGATGTCCCTCAGTCTCGGGGCTCTGCTGGCCTCGCGTCAAATCGAGCGACCCCGGCCACGCCCCGACACCGCACCCGACCAGTCACGCAGCGTACGGACGCGACGCCAGCGCGACACGCCGCACTGATATATCCGAATTAGCCGGTATCGCGCACCAACTCCACCAGTCGAGCTGCGGGCGGGCCGATCTCGTCCGGGTCGTAGCGGGCTCTAGACTGACAGCATCCACTCGACCCTCGGACGCGGCGAACGGCGGGCGTCGCGCATGCGGACGACTACGGCGAGTGTGCGACAGCGGCCCTCTTCACGGGTGAGGTGGCCCGGAGATGCAGCAGTGGTGCGTCCTGCTCAAGTACGGCGAGCTGATGCTCAAGGGGCGGAACCGCTCCAAGTTCGAACACCAGCTTCGGCGCAACCTCGATCGCGCGCTGGCCGGACTCGACGGCGTGCAGGTCCGGCAGCGTCCCGGAGTCATGGTAGTCAGTGGACCGGCACCACTCGCCGACCTGCTCCGCCGATCCCGAGATCTCGTGGGCATCAGCGTCGTGCAGCCTGCCCTGCGCGTCGACCCCACGCCGGCCGCCGCCGCGGAGACAGCTGTCAGCCTGCTCCTGGGCCGTCCGGCCGGCACCTTCGCCATCCGTGCACACCGCAGGAACAAGCGGTTCCCGCTGACCTCCGAGCAGCTCAACCGGCACGTCGGCACGGTCGTCTGCGAGCGTCTTGGACGGAAGGTCAACCTGAGCGCGCCCGATCACGAGGTCCGCATCGAGGTCGACCGGCAGGAGCTGTACGTCTACGTCGACCGGTACGAGGGCCAGGGAGGGCTGCCGGTCGGCGTCAGCGGACGCGCCCTCGTCCTCCTCTCCGGTGGGTTCGACTCACCGGTGGCCGCCTACCGTGCCATGCGCCGCGGACTGGGCTGTGACTTCGTCCACTTCACCGGGGTCCCGTTCACGAGCCCGTCGTCCGTACTCAAGGCCTACGCACTGGTACGGAACCTGGACCGGTTCCAGGGCCAATCCCGGCTGTACGTGGTGGCGTTCGGGAAGGCCCAGCGTGCGCTCGCGACCGCGGGCGCCGGACGGCTGCAGGTCCTGGCCCAGCGGCGGCTGATGGTTCGGGTGGCAAACCAGCTCGCTGAGCGTCTCGGTGACGAGGCCCTCGTGACCGGGGATTCGCTCGGCCAGGTGTCGAGCCAGACCCTGGCGAACCTGAGTGCCGTCGAGGCTGCCAGCGCACTGCCCCTGCTCCGCCCGCTGCTCGGCTGGGACAAGGCCGAGATCATGCAGGAGGGCCGGCGGCTGGGCATCGACCAGATCTCGAAGCTGCCGGACGAGGACTGCTGCACCCTGTTCGCGTCCCCGAAGGCCGAGACCCGGGCCGGGGTGCGTGAGCTCGAGACACTCGAGAGGCGGGTCGACGTCGATCAGCTCGTCGAGGAGCTCCTCGCACGCATCGACGAACACCACCCAGGGCGTGGCCCCGCGCCGGACGGGCTCACGACAGCCGCATGACGATCCGGGCCGCGGGACGGCGCCGGCACGCACCAGGGGCCCCTGACTACGAAGAGCCGGAGGCGGGGTAGCCCTGCCCGGATACCCCGCCCCCGCTCGAGAGGCGCTCTGACGCGATCGGCGCCGCCGCTACGGCTTACCCGCGAACCCACTCTCAGGTGTGCTGGTTGTGACATCACTCCGGGAGACGCCACAACCCTGCCGAACCTGCACAAGAGCGATGATCCGCGCGGGCGCTCCTGCCCTGGACCGCTGTCAGATCAACCGATTGCGCGCCGCCCACACGACCGCCTGGATCGGCGACTTCACGCCGATGCGGTCACAGAGAGCGCGCGTACGCCGGCGGACCGTTCGATCGCTCATCTCAAGACGCCGTGCTACCGCCTCCATCGGCAAACCTTCGGCCAGCAACGCGAGCAGGCGAACGTCGTCGTCGCTCACGAGCGACCGCTCGGGTGAGGCCATCGCAGTAACCGTCACCGTGTGTCCTCCTTCACGAGGGGGGAACAAGCAACGGACCTCGGCGCGCAGCGCGCCGACAAAGGTCCGCCCGTGGTCGTGGACAACACCGACCAGGGAGTCCGTGCCGCCGGGGAGTCAGGACCGGGGCAGGGCCGAGCCAGCACCCGTGAGCCCGGTCAGGGATCCCGGGGGAGGCTCGTCGTCGTCCCATCGCTTCCCTCCCTCGGTCATCCGGCGGTCGGGAGAAGGACAAGCCTCCTCTTCTTCGAAATCTCCGCCACGCCCCGTTGCGTTACGTGGATCGGCAAATACCGAGCGTGCGAGCTGAGGAGATCGTCCGCAAGTGGGTGGGGCCGGACCCCTTCGGGCGGCAACCTAGAGTGGGGCTTCAGCACTGTCAAGGCAGCGGCGACGTGTGACAGGTCACGATCGGCGGATGATCGTCAGCACCACCACGATGAAGATCACGGCGATGACGACCGGCGGGATCAGCGCCTCGACGATGTCCATGCTGACCTACTCCGGCTTCACCAGCGGGAACAGGATCGCTTCCCGGATGTTCGCGCCGGTGAGGAGCATGATCAACCGGTCGATGCCCAGACCCACGCCGCCCATCGGTGGGGCGCCGTACTCCAGCGCGCGCAGGAAGTCCTCGTCAAGCTGCATCGCCTCGGGGTCGCCGCCCGCAGCGCGCAACGACTGCTCGGTCAGGCGGGCACGCTGCTCGACCGGGTCGACGAGCTCGGAGTACGCAGGGGCCAGCTCGACGCCGGCGACGATGAGGTCCCAGGCCTCGACGAGGCCGGGTACGGTACGGTGCGGGCGCGCGAGCGGGCGCACCGTGGCCGGGTAGTCGCGGACGAACGTCGGCGCGACGATCGTGTGCTCGGCAAGCTTCTCGAACAGCTCGAGAACGACATGCCCGGCATCCCACGCCGGCTCGAGCAGCACCCCGAACCGGGCCGCGATCTTACGCAGCGACTCGACCGGCGTGCCGACCGTGACCTCCTCGCCGACGGCCCGGGAGACGGCATCGTGCAGCGTGACGTCGTGCCAGGGCTGCTCGAGGTCGAGCTCACCGCCCCGCCCGTCCGGGACGACGGTGCGCCCCACCGCCCGGGCGGCGGCCAGGACGAGATCGCGCGTGAGCGCCGCCATCGTGTCGTAGTCGCCGTACGCCTCGTACGCCTCGAGCATCGTGAACTCGGGGCTGTGGGTGGCGTCGACGCCCTCGTTGCGGAAGATGCGGCCGATCTCGTACACCCGCTCGATGCCACCGACGACGCACCGCTTGAGGTACAGCTCGATCGCGATGCGCAGGTACATGGGCAGGTCGAGGGCGTTGAGGTGGGTGCGGAACGGCCGGGCCGAGGCGCCACCGTGCAGGATGTGCAGCACCGGCGTCTCGACCTCGGCGTACCCGTGTCGGTCGAGCGTGTCACGCAGCGCGCGCAGGACGGTGCTGCGCGTACGGACCATCGCACGGGCGTCCGGGTTGACGATGAGGTCGACGTAGCGCAGCCGCACGCGCGCCTCGGGGTCGGCGAGGCCCGCGTGCTTTTCCGGCAGCGGGCGAAGGCACTTGGAGGTGATCGCCCACCTGTCGGCCAGGATCGACAGCTCCCCCCGGCGGGAGGCGACGACCTCGCCCTCGACGCCCACCTGGTCACCGAGGTCGACGTCGGCCTTCCAGGCCGCCAATGAGTCCGCGCCGACGCGGTCGAGCGAGACCATCACCTGAAGGTCGTCGTCCCCGTCGCGGATCGTGGCGAAGCAGAGCTTCCCGCTCGGTCGCGAAAGGACGACCCGCCCGGCGACCCCCACACGCTCACCGGTGTAAGTGTCCGGCCGGAGGTCAGGGTATTTGGCCCGCAGGTCGGTGATGTTCGTGGTGCGGGGAAAACCCGGGGGGTAGGGGTCGACGCCCGCGGCCCGCAACCGGGCCAGCTTCTCGCGACGTACCTGCATCTGCTCCGGCAGCTCACTCACCCCACCAGGCTACCGGCGCCGGTTCCTGCGGCCCGCCCGGCGCGTCAGGCGTTGCGCTCGTACACCAGCCGCAGCCCGATCAGCGTCAGCCAGGGCTCATGGACGTCGATCGTCGACGCCTCCTCCAAGACGATGGGGGCGAGCCCGCCGGTCGCGATCACGGTGACCTCGTCCGGGTCCGGCGCAAGCTCCCGGGCCATCCTCTCGACGAGCCCGTCGACCTGGCCCGCGAACCCGTAGAACACCCCGGACTGCAGCGAGTCGACGGTGTTCTTGCCGATGACGGACTTGGGTCGCATCAGCTCGATGCGGCGCAGCTGCGCGCCGCGTACCGACAGGGCATCCACCGACACCTCGATGCCAGGAGCGATGGCACAGCCCAACAGCTCACCGCGGGCGCTGATGGCGTCGAAGGTCGTGGCCGTGCCGAAGTCGACGACCACGCAGGGCCCGCCGTAGAGATGCACGGCGGCGACCGCGTTGACGACCCGGTCGGTGCCGACCTCCTTGGGGTTGTCGGTGATCACCGGGACCCCGGTCTTGACGCCGGGCTCGACGAACACCGAGGGCACGTCGCCGTAGTAGCGGCGGACCACCTCGCGGAACTCGTGCAGCACCGACGGCACCGTCGAGCACAGGGCGATGCCGTCGACGGGCGCGCCGCCCTTGCGCGGGTACTGGTCGAGCAACCCGTGCAGGACGACGGCGAGCTCGTCCGCCGTCTTCCTGGCGTCCGTGGCGATCCGCCACTGCTCGACCACCTGCCCGCCCTCGAACAACCCAAGGACGGTGTGGGTGTTGCCGACATCGATCGTGAGGAGCATCAGGTGCTCTTCCCGGGGCGTAGGTCGAAGGCGATGTCGAGGATCGGCGCTGAGTGGGTGATCGCCCCTACGGACAGGAAGTCCACGCCCGTCAGGGCGTACTCCCCCGCACGGTCCAGGGTCAGCCCCCCGGTCGCCTCGATCTGGACGGCGCTGGACGCCCGGCGTACCTCGGTCACGACCTCGCGGAGCGCCTCCGGGTCCATGTTGTCGCAGAGCAGGAACGTCGCCCCGGCCAGCACCGCCTCCCGGGCCTGCCCGATCGTGTCGCACTCGACCTGGATCTCGACGCCGGGGAAGTTGCGGCGCACGGCGTCGAACGCCTCCGCGATGCCGCCCGCCGCGAGCACGTGGTTGTCCTTGATCATCGCGACGTCGTAGAGGCCCATGCGCTTGTTGGCACCGCCGCCTTGCCGCACGGCGTACTTCTCCAGCGCCCGGAGCCCGGGGGTCGTCTTGCGGGTGTCGAGCACCACGGCGCCGCTGCCCTCCAGGGCGTCGGCCCAGCACCGCACCTGGGTGGCGACGCCGGAGAGGTGGCAGAGGAAGTTGAGCGCGGTGCGTTCGGCGGTCAGCAGCGCGCTGGCCGGTCCCTGTACGGCCAGCAGGACGTCGCCGCGGCGCACCCGGCTGCCCTCGGCGACGGTCCGGGTCGCGGCGGTCGTTGCGGCGGCGGTGGTTGCGGGCTCGGCACCCGCGATCTCGAAGACCGCCGCGGCCACGGGCAGCCCGGCGACCACGCCGTCGGCCCTGGCGACGACATCACCCGCCCCCGTCGCTTCCCCCGGTATGGTCGCCACGCTCGTCACGTCCACGCCGTCGGCGAGGTCCTCGGTGAGCGCGGTGCGGACCAGGCGTTCCACGCCAGCCGGGTCGAGCCCGCCGGCCTCGAGCTCCTTCGCGGTGGTGCTGCCGATCGTCACTGCTCCTCCTCGTGCTTCGGCCGGTAGACGACCGCGGGGCCGGCCCCGTCATCATCGCGCCCGTCGAGCGAGACGAGGATGCGCCCGAGCCAGGCATCGTCGCGGTCCGGGAAGTCCTCCCGCCAGTGGCTGCCCCGGGTCTCCGCGCGCTCTTCCGCGGCCCGGCAGAGGGCGGTCGCGACGGCGTGCAGGTTGGTGGCCTCCCAGGTCTCCGTACAGGGGTCCCGGCTGGCGCGGCGGCCAAGATCCCGCAGCGTCTCGCGGGTCGCGCCGAGGCTGGCCGCGCTGCGCAGCACGCTCGCCCCCCCGGTCATGGCGGTCTGCAGCGCGCCACGGATGCCGTCCGCCAGCAGGGTGGGCGTGCCCGCATCGGGCGCGGGAGCACCCGGCGACGGCAGGTGGTGCACCAGGTCGGCGGCGATCCGCTCCGCGAAGACCAGGCCCTCAAGCAGGGAGTTGGACGCGAGCCGGTTCGCGCCATGCACCCCGGTGCAGGCGACCTCGCCGCAGGCGTACAGCCCCGGCACCGTGGTCCGCCCCCGCAGGTCTGTGGCGACGCCGCCGCTCGCGTAGTGGGCGGCCGGCGCGACGGGGATGAGGTCGGTCACCGGGTCGATGCCGTGGGCGAGGCAGCTCTCGAGGATCGTCGGGAAGCGCCGACGCCAGGTCGCCGCGCCGAACGCCCTGGCGTCGAGGAAGACGTGGTCGGTCCCGCTCTCGCGCATCCGGCGCGTGGCGGCCTTCGCGACGACGTCGCGTGGCGCAAGGTCAGCCAGTTCGTGCTCGCCCTTCATGAAGGGGACGCCGTCGTGGTCGACCAGGTGGCCCCCTTCCCCACGGACGGCCTCGGAGACGAGGGGCTGCTGGCCTGTCGCGCCTGGGCCGAGCCACAGCACGGTGGGGTGGAACTGGACGAACTCCAGGTCACCGACCAAGGCACCGGCCCGCAGCGCGAGGGCGACGCCGTCTCCGGTCGACACCGCGGGATTCGTGGTCGACGAGAAGACCTGACCCATCCCCCCGGTCGCGAGGATGGCGGCCCGGCAGCGTGCCGCGCCGACGCCGTCCCTGCGCCCCTCGCCCATCACGTGCAAGGTCAGACCGGCAACCGCCCCGCCCCGGTCGAGGAGCAGGTCGAGGACCAGGGCGTGCTCGATGACCTCGATGCGGGGATCGCCGCGCACCGCGTCGACCAGGGCGCGGGAGATCTCGGCGCCCGTCGCATCGCCCCCTGCATGCGCGATCCGGGGCCGCAGGTGGCCGCCCTCCCGGGTGAGATGGATCGCGCCGCCGGGCTCACGGTCGAAGCCCGCCCCCAGATCCATCAGCCGCCGTACGGCCCCTGGGCCCTCGGTGACGAGCAGGCGCACGGCGGCCTCGTCGCAGAGCCCAACGCCCGCGACCAGGGTGTCGTGCAGGTGCTGGTCGGGGCTGTCGTCCTCGCCCAGGGCTGCGGCGATCCCGCCCTGCGCCCAGCGTGTCGACCCCGCCTCGAGCAGCGCCTTGGTCACCAGGAGCACCCGCCCGGCGCGGGCCGCGTGCAGCGCGGCCGTGAGGCCGGCAACGCCCGAGCCGACGACCACGACGTCGGTGTCGGTGACCCAGCCCGGCTCGGGGGCGAGCAGCCGCATCACGGCATCCCACCTCCGCGCAGCTGCACGGGCACGTTGTCGATCAGACGCGTCCCGCCGACCCTGGCGGCGACCAGCAGAAGCGCGGGCCCCGAGTGGCCGGCCGGCACCTCGAGAAAGGTCTCTGGGTCGGCCAGCGCGAGGTAGTCGAGGGTCAGCGG
>JBOHCZ010000458.1:0-7030 GCA_050699195.1 Streptomycetales bacterium | reverse complement strand
CCTCTGCCGCGGAGGGCCGGGGCCCGGTCCCCTCCGGTCGCCACTCCGACACCAGCACCACCCCGGGGTCGACCAGTCGCATGCCGGTGAAGGCAACCTCGTGGAAGTCACAGGCCGTGCGGGCCTGAACCCGCATGCCGGCCGCCCGGTAGGTGCGCTCGACCGCCCCTATGCCCACCGGGTCGTGCTCGGCGGTGACGTGCGAGGACACCAGGAAGCTGCCGGCGGGCAGCGGGTCCATCAGCGTACGGACCACCTCCCGGGGGTCGTCCTCGTCGGGGAGGAAGTGCAGGATCGCCATCAGCATGAGCGCGATCGGCTTCGTGAAGTCCAGCGTGTCACGCACGGTGGGGTGGTCGATGATCTTCAGCGGCTCCCGCAGGTCGGCATCGACGTAGGCGGTCCGCCCCTGCGGCGTGCTCGTCAGTAAGGCCCTCGCGTGCGCGAGCACGATCGGGTCGTTGTCGACATACACCACCCGGGCCTCCGGGGCGACGCCCTGAGCCACCTCGTGCACGTTGTTCGCACTCGGCAGGCCGGTGCCGACGTCGAGAAACTGCCGGACGCCGGCCTCGCGCGTCAGGTAGCGGACGGCCCGGCCGAGGAACGCCCGGTTCTCCCGCGCCGCGGTACGTCCGTTGGGCGCGCTCTTCAAGGCCAGCTCGGCGGTCTCCCGGTCCACCGCGAAGTTGTCCTTGCCGCCCAGCAGGTAGTCATACATCCGGGCTGAGTGCGGCCGGCTGGTGTCGATCCCAGGCGGCACCCGATCAGCAGCATCGTCCGGCATGAACCACCTCCGATGTGAACGATCTCTCACGATGGGTCACATCGTACGGCCCGCGTGCTACGCTCCACCGCCGCGGGTCGCGGCCAGGCGCTGGGGAAGATCCCGGCCCGGCCAGATCGCGCCCAGCGCCGCGAGCCCTGCGAGCCCGGCGCCCCCCGCGATCGCGACTGCCGCCGCCGGACCTGCCCGGTCGGCCACCAACCCGGCGAGCAGGAAGGCCACGGCGTTCGCCACGCTGAACCCGGCGGCGGCGAGCCCGTTGACCCGGCCGCGAAATTCCCGTGGAGTCAGCAGGTTGACCACGGCGATGATCGGGACCATGAAGGCCTGGCACGCACCGCTCACGAACCACAGGGCCATCGCCACCCAGATCGGCGGGTCCAGCCCGGTCGCCAGCAGCGGCAGGCAGGCGGCGAAGGCGAGTGGACGGATCGCGGACACCTGGCGCAGCACCGGCTGGCGGGCGATGCACCAGGCACCGATCCCCGCGCCGGCCGGGACCGCGGCCATCAGCATCCCGCCCATGTCAGGGGACCCGTGCGCGCGACCGTACACCAGGGCCACGCCCTCCGCCGCGATGAGGAAGATCGCGGACCCCCACCCCAGGATGACGAGCGCCCGCCGGCACGGATCGCCGAACACCAGTGCCACACCCTCCGCGAAATCCCGCAGCAGCCCACCGACGCGCTGCATCCCGGCCAGCGGGGCGTCCCGGGCGCGCAGCGTGGCGGTCAGGATCGCGAAGGACACCACGAACGTGCCCGCGTCGATCACGAGGGCCCAGCGGGGCGACAGGACGTAGGCGAGCACCCCCGCGGCGGTGAGCCCGATCACCTGGTTGACCTGGTAGAGCACCTTGGAAAGACCGCTGCCTGCGGTGTACTGGTCCGGCCCGGGCAGCACGTCGGGCAGTGTCGCCGCACGGGCCGCCTCGAACGGCGCGGCGAACAGCTCCGCGAGCAGCAGAAGCCCGAACAGCACCCATAACGGCGTCCCGGGCAGCGCGACGATCGCGAGCAGCCCGACGAGTGCGACCCGTGCGGCGTCGCAGAACAGCATCAGGCGCTTGCGCGGCATGCGGTCGGCCAACGGCGCCAGCAGCGCGGATCCGAAGATCGCGGGGAGGTAGCTGACAGCGAAGGTCATCGCGGCGTAGAAGGCGCTGCCCGACCGGTCGAGGATGAGGGCGGCCACGGCCACGCGCGCGAAGTGGTCACCGGCCTCGCTGGTGATCTGGGCGAGCAGGAGGCCACGGAACTCCCGGCTGCGCAGCAGCCGGGAGTAGCGCACCGGCACGGGCGCCGGGGAGGTCATGGCCCACCCCGGGCGTCCCCGCCCGCTGCGACGTCGCGGCGTCGCATTCCCGTCAGCAGTGTCCCGTTCACGCGTAGAAGATCCTCTCGACGACGGTCCGGGCGCGGCGCGCGACGCGGCGGTAGTCCTCGATCATGTCCCCGGTGTCGGCGGGCCCGTACCCCAGATAGCGGGCGACCCCTCCGAGCTCGCGCACCTCCGACGGCAGGACGTCCGAGGGACGGCCGCGCACCAGCACCACGGCGTTGCGGATGCGCGAGGCCATCCGCCACGCCGCCTCGAGCACCTGTGCGTCTTCGGCTTGCACGAGCCCCTCCGCGGCCGCCGCGGCCAGCGCACCCAGCGTCCGGGTCGTCCGGAGCGCCGGCACCCGCGCCCCGTGGCCCAGCTGGAGCAGCTGGACCGTCCACTCGATGTCGGCCAGCCCGCCGCGACCCAGCTTGGTGTGGGTGGTCGGGTCGGCGCCGCGCGGCAGGCGTTCGGATTCCACGCGCGCCTTGATGCGGCGGATCTCGCGTACCTGTTCCGCGCTGAGCCCGCCCCGCGGCCATCGCAGCGGGTCGATCATGGCCACAAACCGCTCCCCCAGCTCGCGGTCCCCCGCAACGGGCTCGGCGCGCAGCAACGCCTGGCTCTCCCAGACCTCTGACCAGCGTTCGTAGTAGCGGGCGTAGGCGGCCAGCGTCCGCACGAGAGGTCCCTGGCGCCCCTCGGGGCGCAGCCCGGTGTCGACGACGAGTGGGGGGTCGGTGCCGGGCAGCTGCAACAGTCGCCGCAGCTCGTTCGCTACCGCGTGGGCGGCCTCGGATGCCGCACGCTCATCGGCTCCCGGCTCGGGGTCATGGACGAAGACCACGTCCGCGTCGCTGCCGTAGCCCAGCTCGTGCCCGCCGAAGCGGCCCATGGCGATCACCGCCAGGCGGGTGGGCAGTTCCCGCTCGCCCGCCACGGCGTGCCGGGCCGCCTCGAGGGCCCCGGCCAGGGTGGCCGCTGTGACGTCGGTCAGCGCCTCCCCCGCGGCGACCTCGTCGAGCCCGCCAGAAAGGTCGGCCGCCGCGATGCGGAACAGCTCACGGCGGCGCACCGCCCGGGTCACGGTGACGGCGCTCTCCGGGTCGCGCGCCCGGCGTACGGCGGCGAGCATCTCCGTTTCGAGTGCGTCGCGGCCACGCTGGCGTAGCTGCTCGTCGTCGCCGAGCATGGCGACGGCCTCGGGTGCCCGCAGGATCAGGTCTGTCGCGAAGCGGCTGGTCGCGAGGATACGGGCGATCCGCTCCGCGGCCGCTCCCTCGTCGCGCAGCAGCCGGAGGTACCAGGGGGTGGCACCGAGCGTGTCGCTCACCTGCCGGAAGGCGAGCAGCCCCCCGTCGGGGTCGGCCGCCCGGGCGAACCATCCGAGCAGCACGGGCAGCAGGGTGCGCTGGATGGCAGCCCGGCGGCTCACCCCCGCGCAGAGCGCCTCGATGTGGCGCAGCGCGGCGGTCGGGTCGCCGTAGCCCAGCGCCTCGAGGCGGGCCCGGGCGGCCTCCGGGGTGAGCCGCGCCTCGTCGGTCGGCAGCCGCGCGACGGAGACCAGCAGTGGGCGGTAGAAGAGCTTCTCGTGCAGGCGGCGGACCTCGAGCGCGTGGCGAAGCCAGGCGGCGTCGAACTGCCCGGCAGGATCGCGGCGAAAGCCGAGAGACCGGCCGAGGCGTCGCAGGTCCTCGTCGTCGCCTGGCACGACGTGCAGACGTCTGAGCCGGTGCAGCTGCATCCGGTGCTCGAGGGTGCGCAGGAACCGGTAGGCCTCCTCGAGCCGCGCGGCGTCGGCCCTCCCGACGTACCCGCCCCGGGCCAGCGCCGCCAGCGCCGCGATGGTGTTCCCGCTGTGCAGGGAGGCGTCGGTGCGGCCGTGGACGAGCTGGAGGAGCTGTACGGAGAACTCGACGTCGCGCAACCCACCCGGGCCCAGCTTGAGCTGGCGGCTGGCCTCCCCCCGGGGGATGCTCTCCTCCACGCGCTGCCGCATCTCCTGGACGTCTTCGACGAAGTGCGGGCGGTCGGCCGCCCGCCACACCAGCGGCGCCACGGCGTCGGTGTAGCGCTGGCCGAGCGCGAGATCGCCGGCGACCGGACGGGCCTTCAGCAGCGCCTGGAACTCCCAGGTCTTCGCCCAGCGCTCGTAATAGGCGAGGTGGCTCGCGAACGTCCGGACCAGCGGCCCGGCCTTGCCCTCCGGGCGAAGCGCCGCATCGACCGGCCAGATCGCGCCCTCGGCGGTGGGCTCCGAGCAGACCCGCATCAGCCCCGCGGCGAGCCGGTTGGCGGTGTCGATTGCGGCGCCCTCGTCGGCGGCCACATCGCCGCCGTCGCGCGGCTCGGCGACGAAGACCACGTCGACGTCGCTCACGTAGTTGAGCTCGCGGCCGCCGCACTTGCCCAGGCCGATGACCGCGAGCCGGCATGGTGATGCCTCGGCCGGCAGCTCCGCCCGCGCGATCGCCAGGGCGGCCTCCAACGTCGCACAGGCCAGGTCAGCGAGCTCGGCGGCGACATCCTCCATGCACGCGGCTCCGGACAGGTCGCGGGCCACCGTCTCGAGCAGGCACCGCCGGTAGGCGACCCGCAGCGCGTCGCGCCCCTCCTCACCGGCCAGCCCCGCCCGCGGCTCCCCCGCTTGTGGGTCCCTCCCCTCGACGGCAGCCAGCAGAGCCTGCCGGAGGCCGTAGGCCGAAGGTCGGGCCGACGTGACCGCTTCCCCGGCGAGTGCCCGCCAGTCAGCGGGGTGGCGCCCGAGGTGGTCGCCCAGGGCGCCGCTGACCCCGAGCACGCCGAGCAGGCGGGCGCGCAGCTGTCCGGAACCAGCCAGCGCATCGAGGAGCGCGTCGCGGTCGGGTGCCGCCTCGGCGAGCCGGACCAGGCCGGCGAGGGCGAGGCCAGGGTCGGCGGTGGCGGACAGCGCGTCGAGGACGACGTCGTCCCTGGCGAGCGGCTGGATCACGGGGTCGGCGAGCAGCCGCGCCGCGCTCTCGGCGTCGGTGAACCCGAGACGGGCGAGCCGCGAGGTCGCGGCCCGACCACGGGGATACTCGCCGGTAGTCACGCGCTGAGGTTATCCATAAGCATTACGTAGTCAAGCCTCGGAGGCTCAGAGGATAGGGAGGTAGCGTTCCCTCTCGAATACCGTGACCTCCCTGCGGTACTCCTCCCACTCCCTGCGCTTGTTCCGCAGGAAGAAGTCGAAGACGTGCTCACCGAGGGTCTCGGCGACCAGCTCGCTGTGCTCCATCATCGCGATGGCCTCGGAGAGATCCTCCGGCAGCGGCTTGATGCCGAGCGCGCGGCGCTCCGCATCGCTGAGCGCCCACACGTCGTCCTCGGCCCCCGGCGGCAGCTCGTAGCCCTCCTCGACACCCTTGAGCCCCGCCGAGAGCAGCAGCGCGAGAGCCAGGTAGGGGTTGCACGCCGAGTCGAGCGAGCGGAACTCGACCCGGGTCGACTGCCCCTTGGTCGGCTTGTACATCGGGACACGGATCAGCGCCGAGCGGTTGTTGTGACCCCAGCAGATGTAGGCGGGTGCCTCGCCGCCCGCACCGGCGGTGCGCTGCGCGCCGCCCCACAGGCGCTTGTAGGAGTTCACCCACTGGTTGGTGACCGCCGTGATCTCACCGGCGTGGTGCAGCAACCCCGCGATGAAGGCGCGCCCGACCTTCGACAGCTGGTACTCGGCACCCGCTTCGTGGAAGGCGTTGCGGTCACCTTCGAACAGTGAGAGGTGGGTGTGCATGCCGGAGCCGGGGTACTCGGTGAGCGGCTTGGGCATGAACGAGGCGTACACCCCCTGCTCCAGCGCGACCTCCTTCACCACCAGCCGGAACGTCATGACGTTGTCGGCCGTCGTGAGCGCGTCGGCGTAGCGCAGGTCGATCTCCTGCTGCCCGGGCGCGCCCTCGTGGTGGCTGAACTCCACCGAGATGCCCATGCTCTCGAGCATCTGGATCGCCTGCCGGCGGAAGTCGTGCCCGATGGCGTGGGGCGTGTGGTCGAAGTACCCGCCGGCGTCGATCGGTCGCGGCTCGCTGCCGTGGTCGGGACGCTGCTCGAAGAGGAAGAACTCGATCTCGGGGTGGGTGTAGAAGGTGAAGCCCAGGTCGGAGGCGCGGGCCAGGATGCGCTTGAGGACGTAGCGCGGGTCGGCGTAGGAGGGCGCCCCGTCGGGCATCAGGATGTCGCAGAACATCCGGGCGGTGCCCGGAGCCTCCGCCCGCCAGGGCAGCACCTGGAAGGTGGCCGGGTCGGGCTTGGCGAGCATGTCCGACTCGTGGACGCGCGCGAAGCCCTCGATCGCCGAGCCGTCGAAGCCGATGCCTTCACTGAACGCCCCCTCCAGCTCGGCAGGCGCGATGGCGACCGACTTGAGGAATCCCAGGACGTCGGTGAACCACAGCCGGATGAACCGGATGTCGCGCTCCTCGAGCGTGCGAAGGACGAACTCTTCCTGCTTGCCCATGGCTCTCGACTCCCCATCTCGGCGGCGGGGCCGGCGGCTCGGCCCGCGGTCCTGCGCCGGCACGAGCGGACAACCCCATGCTGCCCCTCGCCTGTTTCCAACGTATTACGGACGGCGGGCCCGGCAAGCGGGCAATAGGCTCGGGTGCGTGGCACAACTGCGCCTCGCCCTAGCCCAGGTCGACGTCACGGTCGGTGACATCGCAGGCAACGTCGACCTGGTGATGCGCTGGACCCGCCACGGCGTGGAGCGCGGCGCCCACGTCGTCGCGTTCCTCGAGATGGCCCTCACCGGTTACCCGGTGGAGGATCTCGCCCTGCGGCCATCCTTCGTCGCGGCCTCCCGCGCCGCGGCCGACGAGCTGGCGCGCCGCCTCGCCGCCGACGGGCTCGGCGACGCCGTCGTCATCGTGGGCTACCTCGACCGCTACCCGAGTGCGG
>JBOHCZ010000457.1:0-6185 GCA_050699195.1 Streptomycetales bacterium | reverse complement strand
GGTGGGCGCCGCGGCCGGCTGCGCCGGCTCCTGGGGAGCTTCGGGCGGCTGTTGCAGCTGCTCCGCGAGGGAGGCCGCGAACTTACCGATGATCTTGTTGCCCACATCGACCATCACGCCGCGCCCGAACTGGGCGGGGCGGCCGGTGACGGTGAGATCGGTGGTCACGGTCACACGCGTCGAGGGCCCCTCGTCGTGGAGCTGGGCACGTACGGTGGCCTTGGCGGTGCCGCTGCCCCGGGCCTCACGGCCGTTGGCGTCGATCACCACCAGCCGGGCCGCCTCGTCCTGTGCGGAAAAGCGCGCCGACCCCCGGTAGGTCACGGTGATCGGGCCGACCTTCACCCTGACCCGCCCGGTGAACTCGTCGCCCTCGACCGAGTCGAGCGTGGCGCCCGGCATGCAGGGCGCCACGCGCTCCACGTCGAGCAGCACCTTCCAGGCATCCGCCACCGGCACCGGTACGACGAACTCGTGTTCCAGTTCCATCCGGTCCCCCAGAGTCTTCTGCGTGGTTCGGGAGTGGACGCGAGCCCGTATCGGCTCAGCGGCGTCCACTCCCGAACCCTAGGCCTCCCGTCAACCGCAGGTCGCGGCTCAGATGCCCGCCGCGGCGGCCAGCGCCCGCCGGGTCAGCACCCTGGCCAGGTGCTGGCGGTACTCGGCGTCGGCGTTGAGATCGGCCGAGGGACTGGTGCCCTCGGCGGCCCGCTCGGCGGCACTGGAGAGCGCCTCCTGCCCGGCGGCCGCGCCGCGCAGCGCCCCCTCGACCCCCGTAGCCCGCACGGGCACCGGACCCATGTTCGTGAGCCCGACGCGGGCCTCGGCGATCGAGCCGTTCTCCCGGCGTACGGCGGCGGCCACCCCGACGATCGCCCAGGCCTGGGCGACGCGGTGGAACTTCTCGTAGCAGAAGCCCCAGCCCTCGCCGAGCTTGGGCAGCCGCACCTCGATCAGCACCTCGTCTGCGCCGAGCGCGCTCTGCAGGTAGTCGACGAAGAACTCAGCGGCCGGGATCGAGCGGCGGCCGCCGGGACCCTGGGCCACCAGCTCGGCGTCCAGGGCGCGGACGACGGCCGGCAGGTCCCCGGCCGGGTCGGCGTGCGCCAGCGCGCCGCCGAGCGTGCCCCGGTGGCGTACAGCGGGGTCGGCGACGGTCGCCGTGGCTTCGGCGAGCAGCCCGCAGTGCTGCCGCACGAGGGGGTTGTCGATGATGTCGTGGTGGCTGGTCATGGCCCCGAGGACGAGACTGTCACCCTCCTCGCGCACGCCGCGCAGCTCGGGGATCCGGCCCACGTCGACGAGCATCTCAGGGTAGGCGAGCCGGAGCCGCAGCAGCGGGAGCAGGCTCTGCCCGCCGGCGAGGACCTTCGCCTCGTCGCCGTGCTCGGCCAGCGCGGAGACCGCCTCGTCGACCGACCCGGCCCGCGTGTATCCGAACGGCGCGGGAATCACTGGGTACCTCCCTGGGCATTCTGAATCGTCCGCCAGACATTGTGCGGCGAGCACGGCATGGGCACGTCGCGCACGCCCATCGGGCGCAGCGCGTCGACGACGGCGTTGACCACGGCCGGCGTCGAAGCGATCGTCCCCGCCTCGCCCACGCCCTTCACGCCGAGCGGGTTAGAGGTCGCGGGCGTCTCGGTCCGGTCGGTGACGAACGGCGGCAGGTCGGGCGCTGCCGGCACCAGGTAATCGACGAGCGTGCCCGTCGTGAGGTTGCCCTCGGCGTCGTACACCGCCTCCTCGTACAGCGCCTGCGCGATGCCCTGCGCGAGCCCGCCGTGCACCTGCCCCTCGACGATGAGCGGGTTCACCACCGTGCCGACGTCGTCGACGCACACGTAGGAGCGCAGGTGCACGCCGCCGGTGTCGGTGTCGACCTCGACGGCGCACAGGTGGGTGCCGTGCGGGAAGGAGAAGTTCTCCGGGTCCATCACGAAGTCGCTGTTGAGGGTCGGCTCCATGCCTTCCGGCAGGTCGTGGGCGGCGAACACCGCCAGCGCGACCTCCTGGATGGCCTTCACCGACTCGGGGGCGCCCCGGACCCGGAACGCGCCCTGCTCGAACTCCACATCACCGGGGTCGGCCTCCAGCAGGTGGGCGGCGACCCGTCGGGCCTTGTCGATCACCTTCTCGCACGCCTTGTGGACGGCGATGCCGCCGACCGCGAGCGAGCGGGACCCGTAGGTGTCCATGCCCACCGGCGCCGACTGGGTGTCGCCGTGGATGATCTCGATGTCCTCGAACGGGACGCCGAGCGCGTCCGAGGCGATCTGGCTCCACGCCGTCTCATGCCCCTGGCCGTGCGGCGACGTACCGGTCACGACCTCGACCTTGCCGGTCGGCAGCATCCGCACCGAGGCGGCCTCCCAGCCGCCCGCGCCGTACGACAGCGAGCCCAGCACCCGGGACGGCGCGAGACCGCACATCTCGGTGTAGGTGGAGATGCCGATGCCGAGCTGGACGGTGTCCCCGCGGCCGCGGCGCTCGTCCTGCTCGCGGCGCAGCGCCTGGTAGCCGAACAGCTCCATGGCCTTGTCCGTGGCCGCCTCGTAGTTGCCCGAGTCGTAGGTCAGCCCCGCGATCGTGTCGTAGGGGAACTCCTCATGCGTGATCCAGTTGCGGCGGCGCAGCTCCATCGGGTCCATGCCGAGCTCGGCGGCCAGGTCGTCCATGGCCCGCTCGATGGCGTACGTGGCCTCCGGCCGCCCGGCGCCCCGGTACGCGTCGGTCGGCATCTTCGTCGTGAAGACCCCCGTGCACGAGAAGTCGTAGGCCTCCATCTTGTAGATGGCCGGGTACATGAACGCCCCGAGCAGCGGCACACCCGGCGTCACGAGCAGCAGGTAGGCGCCCATGTCGGCCTTGAGGTCGACCTTGAGCCCCAGCAGGCGGCCGTCGCGGGTCGCGGCCAGCTCGATGTCCTGGATCTGGTCGCGGCCGTGATGGGTGGTCTGGAAGCCCTCGCTGCGCGATTCGGTCCACTTCACCGGGCGGCCGAGCCGCCTGGCCACCAGCAACACGATGACCTCCTCCGGCGTCACCTGCAGCTTCGAGCCGAAACCGCCACCCACGTCGGGGGCGATGACCCGCAGCTTGTGCTCAGGGACACCCGTGGTCATCGCGAGCATGATCCGCAGGATGTGCGGGATCTGCGTCGCCGACCACATCGTGAACTCGTCCCCGACCGGCGCGCACACCACAGATCGGGGCTCCATCGCCGCCGGGATCAGGCGCTGCTGTACGTAGCGCCTGGACAGCACCACGCCGCCCTCGGACTCGGCCTTCGCCCTGGTCGCGGCGTAGTCCCCGACCACCATCGGCCAGGTGAAGCACTTGTTCGTGCCCTTGTCGGAGTGAACCAGCGGCGAGGCCTCCCCGAGCGCGTCCGCCATGCTGACGACGGGGGGCAACGGATCGTACTCGACATCGATCGCCTCGAGAGCGTCGACGGCGGAGTAGCGGCCGTTCGCGACCACCACGGCCACCGCCTCACCGACGTAGCGCACCTCGTCGACGGCGAGCGGCGGGTGATCGGGGTGCACCATGTCCTCGGTCACCGGCCACGCGCAGGGCAGGCTGCCCTGCTCGCCGGCCAGGTCCTGGCCGCTGAACGCCGCGATCACGCCGGGGCGCCCGGTGGCTCCCGAGACGTCGACGCGGGTGATCCGGGCATGGGCCATCGGGCTGCGCAGCACCGCCATATGCAGCAGGCCGGGCAGCGCGATGTTGTCGGTCCAGCTCGTCTGGCCGGTGATCAGCCGGGCGTCCTCCTTGCGGAGCTTCGACTGACCTACCACCCGCTGGCCGGAGCGGTCGTCGAGGGTCGTCACGTGGTCACCTCCGCGCGCTCCACCGGCGGCTGCCCGCCGGATGTCGCCTGGCCTGCTCCGTGCATCTCGGCGGCCGCCGTCTCGACCGCACGGACGATGTTGTGGTAACCCGTGCAGCGGCAGAGGTTGCCCTCGAGCCCGTCGCGGATTTCGTCCTCGGTCGGGTCGGGGTTGTGGTTGAGCAGGTCGACTGCGGCCATGATCATCCCCGGGGTACAGAAGCCGCACTGCAGGGCATGGCGGGCGTGGAAGGCCTTCTGCACCGGGTGCCACTCACCATCGGCCAGGCCCTGGATGGTCGTCACCTCGCCGCCGTCGGCCTGCGCAGCGAGGACGCTGCAGCTCTTCACACTCGAACCGTCCATCAGCACCGTGCACGCACCGCAGTTCGAGGTGTCGCACCCGACAGGCGTGCCGACCCGGCCCAGCCTGTCACGCAGATAGTGCACAAGGAGTAGACGGGGTTCGACGTCGTCCTCGTACCGGACGCCGTCGACGTTGACACTGATCCGGACCATGTGCGCTCCTCGGAGAGTCCCGTCGGGACGGACCGTCGAGGGGCGCCCCGGACAGCGCTCTCCCACAGCGCCCCCTCACGTTCCGTCGCTTGTGGATCAGGGTGCCGCAGGGCCCGCCGAGAGTGGCCGCGGACCGGGCTGTCCCGGCACGATCGGCGCAGGCGGACCGGGCCGGCGGGCCCGGCTCGTGACGCCCCATCGCGCTCATCGGCACCTCGCCTCGAACACCTGCTGTCACACCCTAGGCGCGCCGCAGGCGATCACGTAAGACCTCGCCAGCGGCCGATCGGGTGAGCAGGCAAACCGGCCGGAGGCGGGCCGTCGCAGAGCGGCCGCGCCCGGTCCGCCTCCGGCATCGGACATGCTTGGATGCTGAGTCCAGGAGAGGCTCCAGGAGAGGGGCAGGGGATGGCTGTACCGACCGCCGGTCCCGAGGAGAGCGCGGCTACACCGACCGGAACCGCCCTGCGGCGCGCGCTGCGGCGCGCGGGGGACGGCAAGACGTTGGACGTGGGCGAGGCGGCGGTGCTGCTGCACGCCCGGGGCCCGCACCTCGAGGATCTGCTGGCGTCGGCGACCCGGGTGCGCGACGCGGGACTGCGCGCGCTGGGTCGCCCCGGAGTGGTGACGTACTCGCGCAAGGTCTTCATCCCCCTCACACGGCTGTGCCGCGACCGCTGCCACTACTGTACGTTCGCCACGGTGCCAGGGCGGCTGCCTGCGCCCTACCTGTCCCCTGACGAGGTCGTGGCGATCGCCCGCCAGGGAGCGGGGCTGGGGTGCAAGGAGGCACTGTTCACCCTGGGCGATCGCCCGGAGCAGCGCTGGCCGGTCGCCAGGGAGTGGCTGGAGAGCCACGGGTATGACTCCACGCTCGGCTATCTGCGCGCGATGGCGGTGCGCGTCCTCGAGGAGACCGGGCTGCTCCCGCACCTCAACCCGGGCGTGCTGACCTGGACCGACCTGCAGCGGCTCAAGCCCGTCGCGCCGTCGATGGGGATGATGCTCGAGACCACCGCGCGGCGGCTGTTCACCGAGCCGGGCGGCTGCCACTACGGCTCGCCGGACAAGGATCCCGACGTCCGGCTGCGGGTGCTCGAGGACGCCGGCCGGTCCGGGGTGCCGTTCACCACCGGCATCCTCGTGGGGATCGGTGAGTCCTACGAGGAGCGGGCCGAGTCGCTGTTCGCGATCCGGCGGGTCGCGCGAGCGTACGGGGGGGTGCAGGAGGTCATCGTCCAGAACTTCCGCGCCAAGCCCGACACGGCCATGCGGGGGGTGCCCGACGCCGAGGCCGAGGAGCTGGCCGCGGCCGTCGCCGTCGCGCGGCTGCTGCTCGGCCCCGGCACCCGGATCCAGGCGCCGCCCAACCTTGTGGACGACCAGTACGCCCTGATGCTGGGGGCCGGCATCGACGACTGGGGCGGCGTCTCCCCGCTCACCCCCGACCACGTCAACCCGGAGCGGCCGTGGCCGCACACCGACGAGCTGGCGCGGCGCAGCGCCGACGCCGGGTTCAGGCTGGCCGAGCGGCTCACGGTCTACCCGGAGTACGTGCTGCGGGGCGAGCCCTGGCTCGACCCGCGCGTGCTCCCGCACGTACGGGCGCTGGCCGACCCCGCGACCGGGCTCGCGAACGAGCGCGCCCAGCCCGCCGGCATCCCGTGGCAGGAGCCCGACGGCGGCCTCGAGCTTTCGGGGGCCGGCGCGGGACGCACCGACCTGCATGCCGCGATCGACACCGAGGGTCGCCGCGCCGACCGCCGGGCCGACTTCGATGAGGTGTACGGGGACTGGGAGGCGCTCCGGGAGCGGGTCGCGCCGGCGCCGG
>JBOHCZ010000456.1:0-6279 GCA_050699195.1 Streptomycetales bacterium | reverse complement strand
AGCCGTACGTGCTCTGCGCGTCGATGAACTAACAGCAAAAGCTGCCCCGGCGGGTGCGACAACACCCGCCGGGGCCTTGATCCCGTGCAAGCCTGACATCTTCGATCTCACCTACGAGATCGTGTCTTAGCCCAGCTTCTCGTAGCTGTTATCCCAGTTGGTCTTGTACGCCACCCCGCCGAGCATCATCTCCGAGAACCTCTGCCCACGCCGGTCCGGCCGCCACTTCCGCACATCCACCAACCCGGGCTCGACGAGGTGCCACGGCTCGAGCCAGGAACGGATCTGCTCTGTCGGGCGGATCGTCAGCGGCGCACTCGCTGTGTCATAGATCCGCTCGACACCGTCGACCGCAACCGGGTCGGCGCCTTCCAACGCGGCGGCGGCGAGCACCAGGTAGCTGCCCGGGGCGTTGTGCTGCATCAGCCTGCGGATGATCCCGGCCGGGTCCTCGGAGTCCCGGACGAAGTGCATCACCGCGACGAGCAGCACCGCCACCGGCCGGTTCAGGTCGATCAGCCCGGTGCGTTCGACATCAGCGAAGATCCGGTGCGGATGCCGCACATCCCCTTCGATCGTCGAGATCCCCGAGGCGACGGCGATCATCGCCCTGTGGTGCGCCAACACAATGGGGTCAGGGTCCACGCCGACCACCCGGGCGTTCGGCTGGATCTCCCGGGCGACCTCGGGCACGTTCGGCGCCGTGGGAAGACCGGTGCCGATGTCGATGAACTGGTCGATGCCCTGCTCCGCGCAGTAGCGCACAGCCCGGACGAGGAATTGCCGGTTCGCCCGGAGGAGCTTTCGCAGCGTGGGAATCATCTCCAACGCCTTACCGGCGGCTTCCCGGTCGGCGGCGTAGTGGTCCTTACCGCCGAGCAGGTAGTCATAGATCCGGGCGGTGCTGGGGGTGCGGGTGTCAACCTGTCGCGAGGGCAGCCAATCGCTCATGCGCGGAGAGTACACCTGTGGTCACGCAAGAGAGTACGGGTCCTGGGCATACGAAAGACCGCCCCCGCCTCACGAAGAGGACGGGGGCGGTCTGCTGTGGCGGGGTGCGTCAGGCGGTCGGTTGCCGGGTGGTGTCATCTTGCAGCCGCAGCAGATTTGCGGCGGGGATGCGGCGATGCCTCGGCTGGTGACGGTGGCGGGCGCGAGTAGATGCGCCATCGTGAGTCGAGGCAGGCTTCTACCGGCCCCCGGGCACCCTCCTCCACCCCGTGCGTGGTGCCTTCAGCGCCCTCCTAGCGCGGGCGGGTCGTACGTCGGCTGGTACAGCGTCATTTCGTCGGCTCCCGGCACCTTCAATCGCGTCGTGATGCCCCAGCCTTCGTCCTGCACGTCGGCGGTGAACTCGGCGCCCTTCGCGGTCAGCTCCGCGATGGTCCTTTCGAGGTCGTCGCACATCAGGGATACGTCGAAATGCTGGCTGGTGGACCCGGTCTGACCCTCGTACTCCCAGGAGGTCGGGTGCACTCCCAGTTCGCTAGGGCCGGTCTTGAAGATCAACCAGCCCCCACCCGTGTCAGTGCCCGGAAACCCAAGGACGTCACGGAAGAAGGCGCGAGCCGCGTCCGGATCCTCGGCGTAGACCAGCGTGTGCACTGCAGTGATCATGTGGCCATGGTACGGCGCACCACCCACCCCCCGAACGCGAATCGCGCCACGTGGGTCCGGCCCGGTGGGCCGGTCACCGACGCGTCGCCGTCCTGGCTTCTGGCCCAGATCCCCTGGCCGCACCGCCTCCGGGCAGTGGACGCGGGCCGGCCCAAGAGGAGGCCGTCACGGCGTGGACAGGCGCTTACGCCGCCGGGCAGTGATCGGCCAGCCGGTCACGTGGCTGCCGAAAGGTCGGCGCGTCAAACTCTGGTACACCATCTCCGTCAATGTCACGATATCGAAAACCGGCATGTCGATCAGCGACTGAATTGTATTTGCAAATGGTACTAGATCAGTGCATTCGATAATGAGTGCACCCATGTTCGGATTACCCCGAGCCAGCTGCTCGGCCTGAGTCATGACCTCGCGCTCAAGGATATCGGCATCGAGTTCGACGCGTCGCCCCTCGAGCATGACCTCGCGAAACTCCGGCTGCTCCTCCATTCCAGCGACGCAGACGGGAACGTGCTCACCGCCGATCGCCTCGAGATGACGCCGCGTGAGAGACCGCTTCTTGGCGACCAGGAGCCCGACCTTCTGATCCGGGCGGAGCATGCGGTGGACCATGGGCAGCTGGATCAGGCTCGAGGCGTAGAGCGGGACCGCGACCGCATTGGCCAGCTGCTTCTGGAAGAGGACGAGGAAGCCGCAGGCTGCCGTGATCGCCGCCACCCCCTGCGCTTCGAGCTCCTGTGCCGCGTGAACGAACGGCTCGAGCAGCCGCGGATCCGCCTGGCTCACCACCCGCTCCGGCGTCGCGCCCTCCACCTCCTTGTAGACGACGGGGAAATCGAAGGTGGTCCGGTTGCGAATGTGCCCGGGGATCTTGGTGAACGAGGTCTCGAGACACAGGACGCCGATCACGGTGTCGCGCTTCATCTCCGCTTCGCTCGTCATCGTCTTCCCTCCGTCGAAGGGTGCTGTCGGTGCCGTACCTCATCGCCGGAGCCGGCGTGGTGCCCGCCGGGCGTAGCGGTCGATGCGGAAGGGTGCGATTTCCACATCGGGGGGCTCGCCTGTGACGATCTGGGCGATCAGCTTGCCGCCGGCCGGTGCGAGGCCCAGGCCGATATGGCCGTGGCCGCACGCGATGGAGAGGTTGCGATAGGGCTCGGCGCGTCCCATGAAGGGGAGGCTGTCCGGCGTGCAGGGACGAAAGCCGCTCCAGATCTCGAGGATCTCGGTGTTCTCCAGCCGTGGGAGGTACGCCTGAACCGTACGCAGAATGCCGTCCACGCGTCGGCGGGAGACCATGCCGTCCATGCCAGACAGCTCGAGGGTTCCGCCGAAGCGGAGGCGGTCGCCGAGCGGCGAGATCGCCACCTTTCCCTCGCTCAGCAGGACCGGCAGCCGTGGTGCGTTGCGCGGTGTCGTGACCGTAATGGTGTAACCCTTGGCGGGCTGGAGCGTGAGCCCGATGTCCAGCGTGCGGGCGCACTCCGCTGACCATGCGCCAGCGGCAATGACGACCTCGTGCGGCCTGAAATCCCCGCGTGCCGTCCTGACGTGCTTCACCCTGCGGTCGATGACCTCAAACCCGACGACCTCGGTGTGCGTGTGGATCTCGACTCCCATGCCCTCGAGCGTCCGGGCGAATTCGCGGATGAAGTTGGGAACGTGCAGGTAGGCGCCTTCCTCGTTGTAGAGAGCGCCGTAGATGTCGAACTCGACGTCCGGTTCGAGCGCGCGCAGTTCCGCCAAACTGAGGACGCGCAGCGGCACGCCGTTCGCGACCGCGTGCGGCGTGGACCGACACGCCGCCTCGAATCCCTGCGGCGTCTTGAACGCGACCACCATTCCCCGTTCCGTGAAGGTGGACGAGAGGTGGTCCGAAGCACAGAGCTCGCGCAGGATCTCAAGGCTCCGCTTCTTCAAGTCGAGCAGCACGTGGAAACCGGCCCGTGCGTCCCGGTGGTTGCAGGCGCGGCGGAAATGCCAGAGCCAAGACAGGAGTTCGCCGTCCAAGCGCGGCTTGATGTAGAAGGGGCTTTCCGGATTCAGCAGCCAGCGCAGCCCCTGGGCCGCCACGCCGGGTTCGGCCAGCGGAGCGGCGCCCTGCGTGCCAACGAAGCCGGTGTTCCCCGAGGAGCAGGACAGCGGGTCGCCGATCGATCCGCGCTCCACGACGGCCACGCTGCTGCCGCTGCGGCGCAGATGGTAGGCGCAGAACAGGCCGGCGACGCCGCCGCCGATGACGAGGACGTCAGGATCGTGCCGAAGGGGCGCGGCAGGTGGGGTGGGCGTCGCCGGCATGCGCTCTCCGCTAGAGGCTCACGACAAAGAAGTTGGTCGGTAGATTGATCACGACGCGCTCGTAGATCTCGGCCATGAGTGCGATGCCGGGCTGGGCAAACGTCCCGGGGGGCGGCTCGGCGAACCGGATCACCGAGCGTCCGGCGTCGAAGAGCTGGACGCCGCCGAAGTCGCCGACGATGGCGGTGCCAGGGTCGACCAGGCGGGTCCGTACGATGAAGACGCCGTTCTGCTCGAGGTCGTCCATCAGCCGGCCTTGCCCCAGGAACGTGTAGTAGTCGACGGGGTTGATGATGAGGCCGTCGGCCGTGCCCCCCATCTGTTCCGCCTCGTTGCAGGCCGCGAGGATCGTCGAGGCGAACGGTCCCTTCGACGTTATGCGGGCGATCCCCGGATGGTTCAGCAGCCCGCCTTCGCCGCGGATGATCGTGTTGTTCTCTGCCGTCCCGAGACGGACAATCAGCCGGTAGTTGATGAAGGATTCGAAGGTCTCAGGGTCATCCCACAGGTCGGGCGGCACCTGCACCCAACCGGTGCTGGGAAGAAGCTCGGGAATCGGCGACTTGAGGAAACGGCTCGCCGCCTCGCGGCGCATGTCGGCGTCGTTGACCTCGGGGTCGCCCGGCCGCGGCGGGCTCTCGTGCCAGTAGTACCGGCGCGGGTCCCTGGACAGGTCCACGACCTTGAGCATGTTGCGCGCCGGATAGCGCGGTTTCCGTCGCAAGTTCGGCAACGAAGCAGTGATCGTCACGTCGTACTCGACACAGGCATCAAATCCCTTGTCGGCAAAGGCCTCGACGAAAATCCGGCCCGGCGACAGCTCCTTCTTCTGCTCGGCGACGACCTTCGCCATCGTTCGCTTCACTCCTTCTGTCCGCTGCATGGCTTCCTCGCTTGTGATGGTTCGCTACTACGGCGTGGCGCTGCCACGCTTGCGGCCGACAAATATCCCCCAACCGAACTCACCGCGGTCGATGGCGACCTGGATCTCCGTGCAGGATGCAGAAAAGGTGAGCATCCATTCCCGGGCTGCGGCGTCTGCGGTCATCTCAGCGCGCTCCCGCGCCGTTCTCCCGAGCACACGGTAGGTCTGCTTGATGTGGCTCTCGAGGTTACGGACCAGGATGATCTCGAAACCTGCCCGTTCCAGAGCCGCCTGATATCCGACGAGCGAGTAGCCGCTGCTCCATCTCACACGGTCGTAGACATGAATACGGGCGCGCTCACTGATCTCCTGCTTGGGCTGGAGGAAGTCGGAGAAGGCGAAGATGCCGCCGGGCTGAAGAACGCGATGGATCTCGGCATGGCTACGCGGTTTGTCCGGCACGAGAAACAGCGCGTCCTGGCTGACGACATGGGTGAACCTGCCGGATTCGTACGGCATCTCCGTCGCCGAGCCATGGCGGAATTCGACGTTGAGCGGGTGCCGCCGGTTCTCTTCAGCGAGTTTCTCGTGCGCGAACCTGATGCGCTCCTTGCTAAGATCGAGCCCTTCGCCGTGGCAGCCGAACCGCTTGGCGAGATGGATCAGAAAGTTACCGCAGCCGCAGCCCACGTCCAGCACAGCGGATGAGTGGCCGATCTCGGCGTCGACCGTCAGGACGTCGGACGTCCGCTCGGACGCCGTTTGGTAGTCGTCGTCGGCGTCGTCCGCGAAGTAACCGGTGTGAAGGACGCCCTCGCTGTCCCAGAAGCTCAAATAAGTGTGAAGGCTCTGGTCGAAGAAGTCTCCGACGTCCCTTTCGGTAAAGACACGGCCGGTCATCGACATCACAAATCCTTCCTGTCTCCTGAGCGGCGTTGGCTTCCCTTGGGGCCGCTGCGGTCGTCACGTGAAGAAGGCGTCCTTGCGCGCCACGCTCAGGTGCGGCAGCTCTGGCCCGATCGCGCTGGCGCCACCGTCGACCAGATAAACCGCGCCGGTGACGAAGGAGGCCCGCTCGCTGGCGAGGAAGGTCGCGACGGCGGCGATCTCCTCGGGGCGGGCGAGGCGGCCCAGAGCGCTGTGATGGCCCATGGCACGCAGCTGGGCCTCGACGTCGCCTCCTTCGGCCAGTTTCGCCGCTGCCCGCTCCATCGGAGGGGTGCGGGTGTGACCGGGCGCCAGCACATTGACGGTGACGCCATCGCAGCCGACGTCCCCGGCGAGGGCCTGGGCGAAGCGCACGATGGCGGCACGTGTCACGCCCGAGAGCGCAAGCGGGGCGACGGGGGCATTCGCTGTCTCCGAGGCCACGAAAAGCAGCCGGCCCCAGCGCGCGGCCCGCAGATACGGCAGCGCCGCAAGGGCTAGGCCCACCGCCGGGAAGAGCACGCTGTCGATGGCCGACTGGTACTCCTCCAGCTCGAATTGCGAAGCCGTGCCGA
>JBOHCZ010000455.1:0-5516 GCA_050699195.1 Streptomycetales bacterium | reverse complement strand
TACGGCGGCACCACCGTCGAGGTGCTGAACACCGACGCCGAGGGGCGGCTGGTGCTCGCCGACGCGCTCGCGTACGCCTGCGCGGTCCTCGACCCCGATGTGGTGGTCGACATCGCGACGCTCACCGGCGCGGCGACGGTCGGCCTCGGCCGCCGCCACGCCGCACTCTACGCCACCGACGACTCGCTCGCCGCTGCGCTCATCGCGGCCGGACAGGCCGGTGGTGAGCGGCTGTGGCGGATGCCGCTCGTCGAGGACTACCGCGCCTCCCTCGACTCCGAGGTGGCGGACATTTCACACATCGCGCGCGAGCCGCAGGTGCAGGGGGGGTCGATCACGGCGGCGCTTTTCCTGCGTGAGTTCACCGGCGGACGCCCGTGGGCCCATCTCGACATCGCCGGCCCGGCTCGGTCCGAAGGCGACGAGGACGAGGTGACCAAGGGCGGCACCGGCTTCGGGACCCGCGTGCTGCTGCGGTGGCTGGAGTCTCCCCACCCCGTGCCGGCGGCCGTCCGGGCCCGGAGGGGAGCTACCCCGGGCGGCTGACGGCGCAGAGCAGGCCGTCGCCCACCGGCAGGAGCGTGGCCGCCAGCCCGTCGTCGGTGCGGACGGCCCGCACCACCTCCCTGATCGCGACCGTCCGCGCGTCGCGTTTCGTGGGGTCGGCCACGCGGCCCTGCCACAGCGCGTTGTCGAACACCACGACACCACCGGGGCGGAGCAGCCGGCGTGCCTCGGTGAGGTAGTCGGGGTACTCGTTCTTGTCGCCGTCGCAGAACACCAGGTCGTACCCGCCGTCGGCGAGCCGAGGGAGCACTTCCAGGGCAGGTCCGGAGATGAAACGGACACGGTTCGCGGCGAAGCCGGCGTCCCTGACGGTCTCGCGTGCCAGGCGCTGGTGCTCGGGCTCGCTGTCGACGGAGGTGAGCACGCCGTCCTGGCGCATGCCACGCAGCAGCCACACCGTCGAGACCCCCGTACCCGTGCCGATCTCGACGACGGCCCTCGCGGACACGGCGGCGGCGACGAAGCGCAGCGCCGCACCTCCGCCGGAGCCGAGGGGCAGCACGCCGACCTCCTCGGCGCGCTGACGCCCGGCGCGGAGGGCGTCATCCTCCGGGACGTACCCTTCGCAGTAGTCCCGACTGGAGTCCCGCTGCGTGGCTATGACGTCCTCCTCGGTGGAGTGTGCGGGCGGAGCGGGAGCGACCCGCTCGACGAAGCCTATGCTGATCGGCCACCGCTGCCCACGCACGACTCTCAGGTTCGTACAATCCACCGCGAACGGTCCGTACGAAAGGGGAGCTTCGCCAGCATGTCCGGCCAGGGGAACGAGCCCGAGGACCACACCGCGCCACCGCCACGGTCCCCCCTGGAGGAGGAGCTCGCCAGGATGGGGCTGTCCTACGGGACGTCCTACATCCGCCCGGTGCCCGGACCCGATGCGCCGGCGGGGGACGACCCGACGGCCCGTGACCCGCAGGAGGGCGTACCGCTCGTCGACGAGACGGTCGTCCTCGACAGGGAGAGTTTCCAGGCGGACCCGCGCATCCGCGCAGGGGGTGGCGAGCCTCCTCCCGTCCGCGGTGGCGAGCCTCCCCCCCGGCGGGAGGCCCGGCCCCGCCCGCGGTCCGCGGAGAGCCCCACCGCCGACACCACCGTCCCGGTGGGGCAGCAAGCGCCGTCCGCGGGATGGCGGCGCGGTGTCCGGGTCGCGACCGCCGGCGTCGTCCGGCTCGGACTGTCCCGCGAGCAGTCCCGCCAGCACGATCTGGAGGCTCGTGTGGCCGCGCCGATCGCGGGCTGCTACCGCATCGGAGTCCTGGCCCTCAAGGGCGGAGTGGGCAAGACCACGACGGTGGCCTGCCTGGGCGCGACTTTCGCGTCGCTGCGCGGCGATCGGGTGATCGCCGTCGACGCCAACCCCGACCGCGGGACGCTCGGCGACCGGATGCCGCGTGAGACCGACCGTACGGTACGCGACCTGCTCAGCGGCCGACGCTCGGTCGTGCGCTACGAGGACGTGCGGGCCTTCACCTCGCGAGGTCCTTCCCGCCTCGAGGTGCTGCCCTCCGCAGCCGACCCCGGTCTGTCCACGCCTTTCGGCGAGGCCGACTACCGGGCGGTCGTGGACACCCTCGAGCGCTTCTACAGCCTCGTCCTCACCGACTGCGGCACCGGCATCCTGCACAGCGCGATGAACGGCGTGCTCGGGGTCGCCGACGCGCTCGTCGTCGTGGGTTCACCCAGCCTCGACGGAGCCAGGAGCGCGAGCGCCGCCCTGGACTGGCTCGAAGCACACGGTTACCGTCGGCTTCTGGGCCGTTCCGTGGCGGTCATCTCGCCGGTGCTCCCGCAGAGTCCCTACGTCGACGTGGGCAAGCTCGCCCAGCACCTGGCGGCCCGCTGCCATGCCGTGGTGCGGCTGCCCTTCGACCCGCATCTGGCCACGGGACCGGTCATCGACCTCGCCTCGATGAAAGCCGAGACGCGGTGGAGCTATCTGCAGTTCGCAGCGGCCCTCGCCGACGGTTTCCGGTCCGGCCGTTAGTGGCGCCCCGGGTTTCGTTGCTGATCAAATCTTTGCAAATTCTGCCAAGGTCGCTCTGGCAGGCCGATCGCGGGCTGCGATAGACATGCTGCGGAACGTAACGTGCGGTGTGATCAGCTACGGGGTGCGACGGGGGCATACCGCCTGGAGATGTGCGGCCGTCGTCCGTGTTCCTCGTGGTTGGGTTTCGCATGAACCCGTACCAACGAGTATCGGAGGATGACACATGAGCGGTGGTCAGTTCCGTACTGAACTGCCGACGATGCAGGCGGCGAGCCAGCACGTCTACGAGGTCAACGAGCAGATCCAGTCCCAGCTGTCGGGCCTTCTCTCCCGGCTGGAGCCGCTCGCGTCGCAGTGGCAGGGCGAGGCTGCGATGAGCTTCCAGCAGCTCAAGCAGCGGTGGCACGAGAACGCCACCAAGCTCAACACCGCCCTGCGCGGGATCGGCGACGGGATGGTCGCGAACACAGCGAACTACCAGGCCGCTGAGGACGAGAACCGTCAAGGGTTCACCGGCATCAGCTCCGCACTGGGCTGACTCCTACACGGAAGGCGCCCCGCGGAGCGGGCGCAGACAGCCAACCCCGAGGGGCGCGGAAGCCCCTCGAGTGAGAGGGGAGACACACGTTATGTCCGGTGCCGGACACATCATGGTGCAGTTCGGAGCGGTTCAGCAGGCACAGTCCGACGTGTCGCAGACCGCGAACAGCCTCAACCAGCAGTTGGGCGACCTCAAGGCCTACCTGCAGCCTCTGGTGGCGTCATGGACGGGTGCCGCCGCGACCGACTACCAGGCCAAGCAGGCCCAATGGGACCAGGCCCAGCAGAACCTCAATGACATCCTGGCACAGGTCAGCCTCTCGCTCGGCCGGGCGCACGACGGCTACAGCGAGACGGAGATGCGCAACCGGCAGATGTGGGCCTGACGCCAGGCTCGCGCTGTGCCGTCGACACGTAGTCAAGCCAGCGGGACCTGCCCCGAGTAGTGGGCCGAGTCCCGCTGGCATGACTGCCGGGCCGTCGTAGCGAGTGACTTGTGGGAGCACATGGGGACTGGTTGATCTCCTCGATGTTGTCGGCGGTCCGCTCCATCTTGGCGGCCACCTCGTCGAAGTCTGCGGCCCCTTGGTCGATGTCGCCCCGTGTCTTCACCGTTGCGTGTCGAGCTAGTCATCGACGAGAGCGCCTTGCTGCCACCCGCTGTCTTGACGGGCACTCGTGCAGGCGGTTGCCATCCTCGACGATGGTCGACGGGTCGTGCCATCGTGCGGGCGGAGTTCTCGACTGCCGTGGGGATCGGACCCTGAGACGCCGGGACTTTCCTCACGAGTAGCAAGAACTCGCGTCCGGGAGTTCCGTTCCGGGAAGGCGAACCGCGGATGTACGACTTCCGGGTGGCGATTCCTGAGTCAGCGGTACCGCCTCACCCACGGTCAAACGGGGCCGCTGCGAGAACCCGTCGAGTCGACCAGCTGCTGCGCGGAACGGCCACCCGATATGCGAGCACAGTGCGCGCAGCAGTAGAAGCGGCCGTCGGCCTCGACACCATGGCCGACGATGCGGCATCCGCAGTGCTCGCAGGTAGGGGCCATCCGGTGGATGGCACACTCGAAGCAGTCGAAGATGTGCTTCTGGCCCTGTGCCATGACCTCGAAAGTCATCCGGTAGTCGTTGCCACAGACCTCACAGGTCGCCATGGTCGTTTCCCTTCGAGTCGTGGTGCAGCCGGTTCGGAGCGTGCTGCGTCCATGCACCGGCTACCCCTGAAAAAGGGCATCATGCCGGTATGACCGGGAAGGTCCGGGGACTCGACGTGAACGTCCTGGTGGTCAACGCCGGCTCGAGCAGCCTGAAGCTCCACCTGCTCGCGGCTGACGACAGCACGCTGAGCAGCATCTGCGTCGACGACGCGCCACTGGGCGGACGGGCCAAGCGTGCCCTTCTCCACGCCCTCGGCGATCACCGGCGTATCGACGCGGTCGGGCACCGGTTCGTCCACGGCGGACCCCACGTACGGGCCGCGACCCTCGTCGACGACCGGGTGCGGCGCCGGCTGGACGAGGTCTCGAGCCTCGCGCCACAGCACATGCCCCAGGCACTCGCCGCACTCGACACCGCCCGCCAGCGCCTCCCCGACGTTCCTCAGGTCGCCTGTATCGACACCGCGTTCCACGCCACACTGCCCGAGCCGGCCTTCACCTACGCGGTGCCCCGCGCATGGCGGGAGCACTACGGGATCCGCAGGTACGGGTTCCACGGGCTGTCCTACGCCTGGGCGATGCGCCGGGCCGGCGAGCTCCTCGGTCGAGACGTCGAGACACTGCAACTGGTGCTGGCGCACCTCGGAGGCGGCGGTTCGGTATGTGCGGTCCGGCACGGACGCAGCGTCGCCACGTCGATGGGACTCACCCCGCTCGAGGGGCTCGTCATGACCAAGCGCTCCGGCACGGTCGACCCCGGGATGGTGCTCTGGCTCCAGAGACGCCATCATCTCACCGCCGGACAGGTGGCGCACGGCCTTGAACGGGAGTCCGGCCTGCTGGGGCTCTCCGACGGGCGCTCCGGCGACACCCGCGACCTGGTCGCGGCAGCCGCCGAGGGCGACCAGCCGGCCCGGCTCGCCCTCGACGTCTACTCCTACCGGCTGCGCCAGGAGATCGCCGCCGCGGCGGTGAGTCTCGACCGACTCGATGCCCTGGTGTTCACCGGGGAGATCGGGTGGGACCAGCCCGAGATCCGGGAAGCTACCTGCGTCGGCCTGCCCATCCTGGGCGTCCGGGGTGGTCTCGCGGGCAACCGCCCCGACGACGGGCCGATCAGCCCGCCCGGTGCCAGCGTTCCCGTACTGGTCGTGCAGCCCCGCGAGGACCTGCAGATCGCCGCCGTCACGCGGGAGGCTCTGGCCCGCGGATGAGCGCGGCCCGCGAGAGGTGAGGAGACACGTGAGGAGGGGGCCCCCGCG
>JBOHCZ010000454.1:0-11498 GCA_050699195.1 Streptomycetales bacterium | reverse complement strand
TGGTGCTCCCCGTGCCGATCTTGGCAATCCCGCCCTCTCCCAGGCGATCGTGAGGGCGGAATTGCCAAGATCGAAAGCCTGCGCGCCGAGCGGGTGCCACGGCTGGCGGCTGCCGACGTGCTGCGGGGTGCGCCGCTCGAGCTCGGCCTTGCGGGGGTCCTCCGCGGCCTTCCCCACCGACCCCCACAGCACCGAGAACCAGGGCGGAATGCGCCCGGCCGATGCCCCGCGGGACGCCCGCCCAGCGCGGCCGGGCACGGTGACGTAGCCGGTCTCGCCGGGGTCCACGTAGTGCAGGCGCTTGCGTGCCTGCATCTTCACATACGCCGGGTCCTGCCAGCGGTTCTCCTGCTTGCGCAGCATGACGACCCGTTCGCGCTGGAGCTCGACCTTCTCGCGCAGCTCGGCGACCTCGGCCCGTTGCCCGAGGTAGGCCCGCACGGGATAGGCCAGGGCCAGCGCGAGGGCACACGCCACCACCGCGAGGATCGCCGCGCGCCCGGTGAGCTGGGTGCGACGCTGCGGCCGTGGGCGACCCGGGGCACCCGTCACGAACGGCCGCCCTCCACAGCGCCTGGGGTGGGTGCGGGCGCAGACCCGGTGAAGCGCGGGAACGCCGCCCGGCCGGCGAAGCGGGCCGCGTCGTCGAGCTCTTCCTCGATGCGCAGCAGCTGGTTGTACTTGGCCACCCGCTCGGAGCGGGCCGGGGCGCCGGTCTTGATCTGGCCGCAGTCGGTGGCGACCGCGAGGTCGGCGATCGTGGTGTCCTCGGTCTCGCCCGAGCGGTGGCTCAGCATGCACCGGTAGCCGCTGCGGTGCGCGAGGGCGACCGCGTCGAGGGTCTCGGTCAGCGTGCCGATCTGGTTGACCTTGACCAGCAGCGCGTTGGCGACCCCGATCTCGATGCCGCGCCGCAGCCGGTCGGGATTGGTCACGAAGAGATCATCGCCCACGAGCTGGACCCGGTCGCCGAGGCGCGCGGTGAGCGCCTGCCAACCTTCCCAGTCCTCCTCGCTGAGCGGGTCCTCGATGGACACCAGGGGGTAGGCCGTCACGAGCTCGTCGTAGTAGTCACCCATCTGCTCGGCGGTACGGCGACCGCCCTCGAACTGGTACGCCCCGTCGTGGTGGAACTCCGTGGCCGCGACGTCGAGGGCCAGCGCGATGTCCTCGCCCGGGCGGTACCCCGCCTTCCCAATCGCCTCGACCAGCAGGTCGAGCGCCGCGCGGTTGGTGTCGAGGTTGGGCGCGAAGCCGCCCTCGTCACCGACGGAGGTGGCGAGGCCGCTCGCCTTCAGCACGGTCTTGAGCGCGTGGTAAGTCTCCGCGCCCCAGCGCAGCGCCTCCGCGAAGGTCTCGGCCCCGATCGGCGCGATCATGAACTCCTGCACGGCGACGTTGGTGTCGGCGTGCGCGCCGCCGTTGAGGACGTTGAGCATCGGCACCGGAAGAAGGTGCGCGGCCGGCCCACCTGCGTAGCGGAACAGCGCGAGGCCGGCCGACGCGGCGGCGGCCTTCGCGACCGCGACCGAGACGCCGAGCATGGCGTTGGCGCCGAGCCGGGACTTCTCGGGGGTGCCGTCGAGGTCGCGCAGCAGCTCGTCGATCAGGCGCTGCTCGTGCGGCTGGTAGCCGACGAGCTCCGGCGCGATCGTGTCGAGCACCGTGCGGACGGCCTGCTGCACGCCCTTCCCGGCATAGCGCTCGGCGTCCCCGTCGCGCAGCTCGTGGGCCTCGAAGGCGCCGGTAGACGCCCCGGACGGCGCCGCCGCACGGGCGTGCGTCCCGTCGTCGAGGCGGACCTCGACCTCGACGGTGGGATTGCCGCGGGAGTCGAGGATCTCCCGGGCGCCGACGTCGTCGATTGACGGCACGGTGCACTCCTTCGCGCGTCCGGTCTGCGGGCCTCATACGAGCCTAGTCCGGCGCGCCGCGGGGGTGTGCCGGGGCGTGCAGCCGGCTGCCGGCTCAACCGTAGGGGTCCGGGACCAGCAGCTCGACGTTGCGGTCATCGCGCCCGCCACGCGCGTCCGGGAGGCCGTCCTCGCCGTTGTGCGCGTCCGGGTCGTTGTAGGCCAGCTCGCGGGCGATCGAGGCCAGCTCGCCGCTGCCCGGGCCGCCCGGCCGGGGCGGCGCCGCGTGATCGACCAGCGTCGCGACCAGCGAGAGCGTGCCGTCGCGGTTGTCGACCAGGTCGATCACGCGGGACTGCTGCGGCCAGTCGATGTGCGCGGCCGTCGCGATCTCCCAGAAGCCGTGCCGGGCGGGCGCGCCGCCCTCGTAGGGGACGACGCGGTTCTCGTGCTCGTGCCCGGCGACGTAGGCGACCACGCTCGGGTGGCGCAGGAACAGGCAGCGCAGCGTCTCATCGGGCATGGGCTCGGCGGAGGCGCCCTCGAGCAAGCAGCCGGCCTGCCCCTCGGCGACCTCGGGCGGGCCGAGCCCGAAGTGCACCAGCGGGGAGGAGTTCCCGCCCTGGTCCCCGGGCGGGAACGGACTCGCGGGCGACTGGTCCATGGTCCGCAGCGTGTGGTGCGCGAACACGATCACGACCTCGCGGCGCGCCTCCGCCTGCGAGAGCTGGCCGTGCAGCCACCGGAACTGCTCGTCGTCGATGTTGCCGCCGTCCCCGCCGTTCTCCGCGACCGAGTCGAGCGCGACCAGCCGCACGCCGGGGGCCGGGCTGACGGCGTAGTTGCCCTGGCCGGTCTCGAGGTTGTGCGCCCTGAACCCGTGCCCGGAGGGCGCCCCCGCGGTGAGGAAGTGCTGGGCGATGTACTCGGGCTTGGTGAGCAGGTGGCGCCGGGGGTCGCGCGGCACGTCGTCGACCAGGCCAGGGAACTGCGCCGGGTGGGTCGCGACGTCGACCATCACGGCGTGCAGGCTCCGCAGCAGCTCGTCGCGCTCGGCGGCGGTGAGCCCCCCGGCGAGCAGCGCCCGCGCGGTGTCCTCCGCCGGCGGTGGCAGGGCGGTCACCTTGACGCAGCCCTGCGCGATGGCGTCGAAGGCCGGGTTGCGCGGCTGGTTGCCCTGCACGAGGCCGTCGTGGTTGCCGAACACGGCGTACCACGGCACGCCGAGCCCGGCCGCGTCGAACGGGCGGTTCATCTCCTCGAAGAGCCCGGGGAAGTCCCGTACCGCGTTGGAGCGCCCGGCCTCGCGGGTGTTCTCGGCCTCGTCCGGCGAGTAGCCCGGCCCGTCCACGGTGTTGCCGTCAGGGTCGTGTGCGGCGCCCGGGCTCTCGTCCGGCTCGTAGTAGGTCCCGTGGCCGCGCACGCCGTCGTAGCGCCTGCCGTCCGCCGGCTCGCAGGTGCCCTCGACCCCGGAGTCCGGGTCGATCTGCGGGCCGTCCCCGAGCAGATCGTGGGGCGCGCAGTGGTGCACCGGTCCGGTGGGTCCCGCAGCGGTCGTGTCGCGGGTGGCCCGCCCGTCCAGCAGGCCGATGACCCACCTGGTCTCGTTGCACTGGGTGCTGTCGGCGTTGTCGCCGGTCGTCATCACCAGGTCGAGGGTGCGCCCGGTCACGGGGCTCTCGACCGCGCGCACCCGGCGCACCATGGCGTCGACGACGTGCGGGCCGAGACCCTCCTGCGGACGGTACGCGGAGGTGACCGGCGGGCCGAGCGCGTCGACGAACTCGACGCGGGACGGGGACTCCTCGTCGGCCAGCTGGAAGTCGGTGAGCTGGCCGAAGAACAGCAGCGGCCCCCGCCGGTCCGCGCGGTCGGGTCGGGCGGCCGCGAGCTCCTCGCGTACGACGTGCTCCTCGCCCGGAGTGCGGTCAAGGACGTTGTCGCGGTCCGGGTCCCCGATGGTGTGCTGCACGGTCGTGCCCGGGGCGGCCGGCGCTGCCCTGCCTGGTACGGCGTTTCCCGGCAGCGCCGTCGCGACGGGGACGGCGGCCAGCACGGCTAACGCGAGCGCGGGGGCGAGTGCCTTCATGCCCCGGAATCGTTCCACGTCAGCGCCCGGCGGTACAGGGCGGGCAGCGGGGAGAGCGCGCCACGACATCCGGCCACCGCTTGGCGGCACTTACCCCAGCAGGGTCCGCAGGTGCCGGGGCGGCGGCGAGCCGTGCGCCAGCACGGCGTCGTGCAGGGCCCGCTCCGACAGGTCGGGCCGCGCCGCCCGTAGCTCGCCGACCAGATCGCTCACCTCGGTGTAGCCGACGTAGTAGGTCGACAGCTGCGCCGAGGTGAGCTGGGCCCTGCGCCACTTGCCGACGGCCTCGCCCTCCTCCTGGTACCCGCGCTCGACCATCAGGCGCAGGGCTTCCTGCTCGGTCATGCCGTGCGCGTGGACCCGGATGTCGAGGATGGCGTTGATGATCATGCGCAGCTGCATCTTCAGCTGCTGCATGCGCACCGCCCCCTCGCCATACCCGCGCTCGGCCATCAGCCCCTCCGCGTACACCGCCCAGCCCTCGACGAGCGGCCCGCTCCAGAACGCCGCCCGCACCCCGGTCGGCGCGCTGAACCGGCGCGCGTGCCCGAGCTGGAGCACGTGCCCCGGCATCGCCTCGTGAACGGTCAGGTTGTGGACCATGTGCGCGTTGTACTCGCGGAAGAACGACACGACGCGCTCGGCGGGCCAGTCGCCGGGCGTCGGGGAGATCGCGAAGAACGTCGGCAGGTCGGCGGCCTCCAGCGGGCCTGGCGGGTCGCAGTACGCGACGGCGACGCCGCGGTGGATCTCCGGCATCTCGATGATCTCGACCGGGTCGTCGTACACCGTGACGAGGTCGCGTTCGCGAACGAACGCCGTCGCCTGGTCCAGGGCGCGGAGCGCGAGCCCGACGATCGTGTCGTTGCCCGGCCGGTCCTCGGCCAGCCGGTCGAGGACCCGCCCCACCAGTCCGGGCGTGCCCGCCGCCTGGCCGGCGACCCGGGAGGCGGCCTCCGCGATCTGCTCCTGCACCCGGGCCAGGTCCTCCTCGGCACGTGCCAGGATCGCGTCGGCCCCGCTCGCGGCGTCCAGGGTGTGCGCGAGCTTACGGGCGAACCGCTGCGGCCCGAGCCGCGGGTCGCCGTCGGCTCCCTCGAGTTGGTCGCGCAGCCACGCCCGGTGCCCGGTGAGCGCGTCGATGGCGGCGGGTCGTACGGCGTCGATCTCGCGCCGGGCCGCTGGCGCCTGCTCCAGCACCCGGTCCAGCTCCCCGCCCAGCAGCGCCACCGTCCCGCCGAGCTGCGCGACCGCGGTCTCGACGTGCACCCGCGGCATGCGTCCCAGCGTGCGCCGCGCCTGGGCAAGGTGCGCGGGTACGGCGGCCAGCCGGCGGGCCACGCTGTGCAGCCGGTCGGGCAGGGCGGCGAAGTCGCGTGCGAGCAGCCCGTAGATCGCGCTGCCCGGGTTCGCGAGCAGGGGGTTCCACTCCGGCTCGCGCAGCTCCTCGATCGCGAACAGCCGCTCCTCGAGGCGGGCCCGGAGGATCTCGATGTCGACGCGGTTGACGGGGTCCAGCGCCGCGACGTCGAGGCCGGAGAGCTGGCGCAGCCTGCTGCCGAGCACCCGCCGTTCCTCCTCCAGCGCCTCCGGCCGCAGATCGTCGAGTCGATGGTCGTGGCGGTGGTCACCGAGCAGCGTCGCCTGCTCGGGCTGGTGGGCCAGCACGTCGTCGAGGGCGGCGCGGGCGAGCCGCTCGAAATGCTCGTCGGGGACCATGCGGTGCAGGGTAACCCTGCAACCTCATGAGACAGCGTCAGTCCCCGGACTCGGCCGCCTGTACCCGGTCGCGGTAGCCCCGTGCGGCCCGGCGCAGCGCACCCTCGGGGTCGACGCCGTGCTCGCGCGCCAGCGCCACCACCGCGAGCAGCAGGGCGCCGATCGTCGTGTCGCCTACGGATTGCGGGGCCTCGATCGGGGTCGTGACCTCGACGGCCACCCCCGCCTTGCGGGCCCGCGTCATCAGCTTCGCGGCGAGCGCGAGCGCGGGCTGCCCGGGGGGGACGCCCTGCACGGCGGACGTTCGGCCCTTCTCGGCCTTCTTCAGCTCGTCCCAGTTCGCCTTGACCTGCTCGGGGGTGTCCGCCTCGACGTCGCCGAACACGTGCGGGTGGCGGCTGACCAGCTTGTCGACGATGTCGGCCGCCACGTCGTCGACGCTCCACGGGTCGTCGGGATGCTCGGCCGCGATCCGGGAGTGGAAGGCCACCTGGAGCAGCACGTCACCGAGCTCCTCGCGGAGCTCGGCCCGGTTGCCCGTCTCGATGGCGTCGACCATCTCGTACGCCTCCTCGATGAGGTGGCCGACGAGTGACTCGTGGGTCTGGCGGCGGTCCCAGGGGCAGCTGGTCCGCAGCCGGTCCATGACCGCGACCAGGTCGAGCAGCCGTGCGCCCGGCACGTCGTAGGAGCCCGCCAGCATCTCGATCTCGGGGAGCTTCACGCCGCTGTCGGCCTCCGCGGCCGCGAGATGGGCCAGCGCGTCGCCCAGCTCCGGGTCGCCGTCCTCCGCTGCCAGCCAGGCGACCGTACCCTCGGCTGCGGCGTCGAGCAGCTGCCGCGCCAGCGCGGCAGCCGGCAGCCCTGCGGCGTCCAGGGTCTCCACGCGGACACCCGCCTCGCGGACCGCGGGGAGCAGCGGATGGTCGGGCGAGCCGGCGCGGACCCGGTCGGCGGTGCGCAGCACCTCCCACGCCGTCCAGCTGAGCAGACCGGGCGCGACCCGGTGGGACGTGACGAGGAAGACGAGCCGGCCACTCACGCTCGGGGGTTCTCCGGCTGGACGAAGGCGGGCAGCACGCTCTGCACGTTGCCGTCGCGGGGCTGCCAGCGGCCGTAACGGGGGTTCACGGTGATGTCCAGGGACCTCGCCGTCCTGATCAGGTACTCGGTCTGGCGGGCCTGCCGCTCCTGCTGACCCGCAACGGTGCCGACCTGCGGCACGAGCGCCTCCCCGATGCCCTCGCTGCGCAGCATGTCGCGGACGAACGGGCGTAGCTGGCCTGGACCGATGTTGGCGGCCAGCACCTGCTGCTCGAAGGCCTTGGGGTCGCCGATGCGCGCCTTGATGTCGTCGATGCGCGCGGAGACGTCGGAGCCGCTCACCCGCACGTCGAGCCGGCCGGCCGCCTCCCGGAGGATGCTGTGCAGGATCAGGCGCTGCAGCTGGTCGCGGGTCAGATCCGCGGCGGGGACCTCCTCCTGGCTGGTCGCACGCCGCTGCTCCGCGAGTGCCGTGACCTGCGTCTCGAGCGCGGACACGGTGATCCGCTCGCCGCCGACGATCGCGGCCGCGCCCGCGTGCGCGGGCCCGCAGCCACCGGCGGAACCGCCGACGGCGATCGCGAGGACGGCGATGACGATGGCCGTGCGCACCCGGTTCGCGTGGTGGATCACGGGCGTCCTTCCCTGTGCGGCTCCCTGGGCGGCCGAGCCGTCGGTCCCGGCAGGATGGCGTCGACCACGTCGCGGCACCAGCGCAGCAGGTCGACGTCCCGGAGCGGACTCCCGCCGACTCGCGCCGTGGTGGGTCTCGGCACGAGCATCGTACGGACCGCCGGCTTGACGATGCTGCGCGGGTGCAGCCGCTGCAGCCGCGCCTGCTGCGAGTCGCGCAGCTCCACGGGGGCGAACCGCACGTAGCTGCCCTGCACGGTCACGTCGGCGAGACCGACCTTGCGGGCATGCGCGCGGAAACGGGCGACCTCCAGGAGGTTGCGGACCGGCTCGGGCGGGTCGCCGTAACGGTCGAGGAACTCCTCGCGGACCGCTGCCACGTCGTCCTCGGACCCGACCTCGGCGAGCCGGCGGTAGGCCTCCAGACGCAGCCGCTCGCCCGGGACGTAGTCGTGCGGCACGTGGGCGTCGACCGGCAGCTCCACCTTGATCTCGGGGAGCTCCTCCTCGCGCTCGCCGCGGAACTCCGCCACCGCCTCGCCGACGAGGCGCAGGTAGAGGTCGAAGCCCACGCCGGCGATGTGCCCGGACTGTTCGCCGCCCAGCAGGTTGCCGGCGCCCCGGATCTCGAGGTCCTTCTGTGCGACGTACATGCCCGCGCCGATCTCGCTGTGCTGGGCGATGGTGGCGAGCCGGTCGTGCGCGGCCTCGGTGAGCGGCCGTTCCGCGGGGTAGAGGAAGTACGCGTACGCCCGCTCACGGCCCCGCCCGACCCGCCCCCGCAGCTGGTGGAGTTGCGCGAGCCCGAACACGTCGGCCCGCTCCACGAGGAGGGTGTTCGCGTTCGCGATGTCGAGGCCGTTCTCGACGATCGTGGTGCAGACGAGGACGTCGAACGCCTTCTCCCAGAAGTCCACGATCACCCGTTCGAGGGCGTCCTCGTTCATGCTGCCGTGGGCGACCGCGATGCGGGCCTCGGGCACCAGGTCGCGCAGCCTGGCAGCGGCCCGGTCGATGGACTCGATCCGGTTGTGAACGTAGAACACCTGGCCCTCGCGGAGCAGCTCGCGGCGGAGCGCCGCGGCGATCTGGCGCTCGTCGTAGGGGCCGACGAAGGTGAGGACTGGGTGGCGCTCCTCGGGAGGGGTGAGGATCGTCGACATCTCGCGGATGCCGCTGATCGCCATCTCGAGGGTGCGCGGGATCGGCGTCGCCGACATCGTGAGGACGTCGACCGCGGTGCGCATCTGCTTGAGGTACTCCTTGTGTTCGACGCCGAAGCGCTGCTCCTCGTCGACCACGACCAGCCCGAGGTCCTTGAAGCGGGTCTCGGCCGAGAGCAGGCGGTGCGTCCCGATAGCGACGTCGACCGAACCGTCGGCGACGCCGCGCAGGATCTCCTCTTGCTCCTTCGCGGTGTTGAACCGGCTCACCGGCCGTACGGTGACCGGGAAGCTCGCCAGCCGCTCCGAGAACGTGGACAGGTGCTGGTGCACGAGCAGTGTCGTCGGTACGAGTACGGCGACCTGCTTGCCGTCCTGCACGGCCTTGAACGCCGCACGGACCGCGATCTCGGTCTTGCCGTAGCCCACGTCGCCGCAGATCACCCGGTCCATCGGCACCGTCTTGGCCATGTCGGCCTTGACCTCGTCGATCGCCCCGAGCTGGTCGGGCGTCTCGACGTAGGGGAAGGCGTCCTCCAGCTCACGCTGCCAGGGCGTGTCGGCACCGAACGCGAAGCCGGGCGCGCTGGTGCGGGCGGCGTAGAGCCGGATCAGCTCGCCGGCGATCTGGCGTACCGCCTTACGGGCCCGGGACTTGGTCTTGACCCAGTCGGCACCGCCCAGCCGGTGCAGCGACGGCGCCTCGCCGCCGACGTAGCGCGTGACCTGGTCGAGCTGGTCGGTCGGCACGTAGAGCCGGTCGCCTGGCTGCCCCCTCTTGGCGGGGGCGTACTCGATGACGAGGTACTCCCGCGTCGCGCCCGCCACGGTGCGCGCCACCATCTCGACGTACCGGCCTACGCCGTGCTGCTCGTGCACGACGTGGTCGCCGGGCTGGAGCTGCAGCGGGTCGACGGACCTGCGGCGCCGGCTCGGCAGCCGCCGCATCTCCTTGGTGGACGACCGCTGCCCGACGAGATCGGTCTCGGTGAGCACCGCAAGGCCAAGCGCCTCGGCGACGAAGCCGTGCTCGATCGTGCCCGTGGACACGTGCACGATCGAGGGCTCCGGCGGGGTGTCGAGATGGGTCTCCAGGCGTGCGGGGATCCCCTCGCCCTTGAGGACCTCCACGAGCCGCTCGGCCGGGCCGTGCCCCTCCGTGACGAGCACCACCCGCCAGCCCGAGCCCAGCCAGTCCTTGATGTCGGCGAGCGCCCGGGCGGTGTCCCCCCGGTAGGTCGTCACGGGCTGCGCGGCGGCGACGGCCGCGCCGGGGTCGAGCTCCTCGTCGGGGACGAACGGCGTGATGGACCACCAGGGCGTACCCAGCTGGTGGGCGTACTCGCGCAGCTCGGCGATGGAACGGTAGGCCGCTGGTGCCAGGTCGATGGGCGCCTCGCCGCCCGCGGCCGCGACGGCCCAGGACGCCTCGAGGAACTCCTGGCTGGTGCGGACCAGCTCGTGCGCGCGGGTCCTGATGCGTTCGGGGTCGCACAGCAAGACGTGGGTGCCCGCGGGGAGGACGTCGAGGAGCAGCTCCATATCACCGGCGAGCACCGGGGCGAGCGCCTCCATGCCGTCGACCGGGATCCCCTCGGCGAGCCGGCCGAAGAGGTCGGCGAGCCCTGGGTGCTCGTCCGCCAGCCGCTTCGCGCGATCGCGCACCTCGCGGGTGAGCAGCAGCTCCCGGCAGGGCGGCGCCCACATCACGGGCTCGGCGGGCAGCCCCTCGGACGCCGCCTCCGCCGTGCCGAGGCTGCGCTGGTCGACGACCTTGAAGTAACGGATCTCCTCGACCGTGTCGCCGAAGAACTCGAGGCGCAGCGGGTGCTCTTCGGTAGGCGGGAAGACATCGACGATGCCGCCGCGCACCGCGAGCTCACCGCGCTTCTCCACCAGGTCGACACGGGTGTAGGCGGCGTCGACGAGGCGGCGCACCAGCGTTTCCGGGTCGATCTCGGCGCCGCCTTCGAGGCGTACCGGCTCGAGATCGCCGAGGCCCTTGACGAGCGGCTGGAGCAGGCTGCGGATCGGCGCCACCACGACCTGCAGCGGACCCGTGGCGGGGCCGGCCGGGTGTCCGGGAGGGCCGGGGTGCGCGAGGCGTCGCAGCACGGCCAGGCGGCGCCCGACCGTGTCGGAGCGCGGGGACAGCCGCTCGTGCGGCAACGTCTCCCACGCCGGGAACTCAACGACCGCGCCGACCATGTCACCGGGCAGCAGCGACCGCAACGCCTCGGTGAGCGCCGCCGACTCGCGCCAGGTGGCGGTGACGGCGAGCACCGGTGTGCGGGCCCGGGCGGCCAGCGCGGCGATCACGGGAGGCCGCAGGCCTGGCGGTGCGGTGAGGTCGAACTCCCACCGGCTGTCGGCGCCGGCGCTCGCATGTTCGATAGCGGCGGCGACCGCACGGTCATCGGCGATGACGTCGAGCAGGCCGGGCAGGCTCATGGGGAGTGGTCGCTATCGGGCATCAGGTCAAGCCTACGGGCTGCGGCTCAGCCCCGGCGACGCGCCACCCGGAGGGCAGGTCGCGGGCCACCTCGCGGGAATGAGGTGAAATGCGCGGAAAATCGAGGCGATCGCCTCTGGCTTTCCCGCGGCTCGGCGAGTTTCATAGATGCAAGGAGCCCCGCCGCACCGGAGGCGCTCATGTCGGCCGCACCCGATCATCTGCCGCTCCTCGCCCGGGGAGCCCACGACGACCCCTCCGAGGGCGTCTGCCTGATGGAGTACGTCTCCGTCATCGCTGGCGAGCGGTTCAGCGACCATCCGCGCTGCACCGACCCGTTGCTCGCCGGTGTCGCACGGGTGGTCAACGACCACGTCTCCGACGACGCCCGCCCGAGCCTCACCTTGCTGGCCCCAGACCTGGTGGGTGCCACCAGCAGGGACCCCCGCCTGGCCCCGACGCTGGTGGTGCGTTGCGTGGACGCCGCGCTGACCGTCGACCCGCAGAGCTGGTGGCTGCGGCGGGCCGGGCGATGGGCGCGGCGC
>JBOHCZ010000453.1:0-2463 GCA_050699195.1 Streptomycetales bacterium | reverse complement strand
CGCCAACGGTGCGTCCCGGGCCGGCTCCCGCGCCCGGTCGGGCGGCGCGTCGGCCGGTCAGTCAGGCGGCGAAGCCGACCCGGTGCCGGAGGGTCGGGCCGACGCGTCACCCCGCGGGCCAGCGGTGCGGCCGGGCCGCGCGCCCACGGCGGTCCTGCCCCCCGAGGTTGTGGAGGTCGAGGACGACCGCGGCAGCCTCGATCCGGGGGATCGGAGACTCCTGGTCGCGGCGGAGGATAGGGACTTCGCGCGGATGGCCGTCCGGGTCGGGCGGGAGCGGGGCTTCAAGGTGGTCGTGGCGCTGGGAGCCGATGTCGGGTTCGGCACCGCGAGAGAGCTGCGCCCGCACGCCGTCATCCTGGAGCTCGAGCTCGTGCTACACGACGGTACCCCCTTGCTCGATGCGTTGAAGCGGACGCCGCAGACCCGGCACCTGCCCACCCAGACGGTGCAGGAGTCGGGAGCGCCGGAGGCCAGGCACCGCGCGCTCCAGGCGGGTGCGCTCGCCGTGCTCTCTCCGCCGGTCACCCCCGAGTCGCTGGCGACGGCCGTGGGCGAGCTGGCGGACTTCCTGGACCGGCCGGTGCGGCGGGTGCTGGTCGCCGAGGGCTCGAACGAGGAACGGGCGGCCGTCACGGAGCTGGTCGGCGGCGGAGCCGACGTCGAGGTCGTGCCGGTCAGCACGGTGGAGGGCACCCTCGCGGCACTGCACGAGTCGCGGTTCGACTGCGTCGTCCTCGACCCGCGGCTGCCGCACGAGGGCGGTTTCGCGGTGCTCGAGGGGCTGCTGGAACGTCCCGGCATGCGGGCGCTCCCCGTGATCGTGCACGCCGGGCAGGACCTCGAGGCGGCTGACGAGACGGAGCTGCGGCGCTACGCGGAGACCATGGTCGTCAAGGAGGCACGGTCGCCGGAGCGGTTGCTTGACGAGAGCGCCCTGTTCCTCCACCGCGTCGAGGCCCGGCTCCCCGACGAACGCCGTCGCATGATCGAGCAGCTCCGCCAGGACGAGGGGGTCTTCGCGGGCAGGAAGGTCCTCATCGTCGACGACGATGTGCGCAACGTGTTCGCCCTCGCGAGTGTGCTCGAGCAGCACGGCATCCAGGTGCTCTACGCCGAGGACGGCCGGGAGGGCATCGAGGTGCTGCGGCGCAACGACGACATCTCCCTCATCCTCATGGATGTGATGATGCCGGAGATGGACGGGAACGCCACGACGGCGGCCATCCGTGCGATGCCGCAGTACGCCGACCTGCCGATCATCGCGGTGACGGCGAAGGCGATGAAGGGCGACCGCGACAAGAGCATCGCGTCGGGGGCGTCCGGCTATGTCACCAAGCCGGTCGACACGGAGCGACTGTTCGCGCTGATGCGGGAGCTGCTGCACCGGTAGGGTTCCCCCGCGGGACGCCCGACCCCTGTCCACCGCTGGGTGGGCCGGATCTCTCGACGTGCCGGTACCTCGGCGCGGTCCGCCCACGCCGGCCCGCGCTGCCTACTACGATGACGGTCGGAAAGCCGATGCCTGCCCGGTGCCTCAGCGCCGGGGCAGACGATTCGGCCGGACAGTCGGCCAAGGAAGGCATCCTGTCATGGAGAGGGTCAAGATCCTGCTCGTCGACGATCGGCAGGACAACCTTCTCGCGCTCGAGGCCACCCTGAGCTCGCTCGACCAGATACTGGTACGCGCCGGTTCCGGAGACGAGGCACTCAAGGCACTCCTGGTCGAGGACTTCGCAGTGATCCTGCTCGACGTCCAGATGCCCGGCCTCGACGGATTCGAGACCGCGAGTCGCATCAAGCAGCGTGCCAAGACCAAGGACATTCCCATCATCTTCCTGACCGCCTACAACCAGGAGCCGCACGACGCCTTCCGCGGCTACGCCGCGGGGGCCGTCGACTACATTTCCAAGCCCTTCGACCCCTGGGTGCTGCGGGCGAAGGTGACGGTGTTCGTCGACCTCCACAAGAAGAACCGCCAGCTCCGCGAGCAAGCCGAGCTGTTGCGTCACCACCTGCAGCCTGTGGGGGGCGGCCTGGGCGATGAGCTGGTGGGCGAGCTGCGGGCCCGCCTCGCAGCGGTCGAGGAGCAGGTGGACGCGTTCAGAGCGCATTCGCGCAGCGCATCCGACGCGGGGGTCGAGGAGTCGATCTGCGAGCTCGAGCGGCGGGTGGGCCGGCTCCGTGCCGCGCTCGACGCGATGAGCGTCGACGCGTGATCGGTGCTGCGTGTGGCAATGGCGATCGGCGCGCCCTGCGCGTGAACGCTGATACGCAAGGGAAGGGGCAGTAGCCTCAGCGTCATGGCCACACGCGCCCCCGGCGGACGATCCCGGTCGTCCAACGGGACGAAAACCGTCCGGCGGAGCGGTCGGGCGCCCAGCCGTCCGGCGTCCCGCGGGCCGGCGAGGCGTACCGGCCGCGGGCGCTCGTACGCCCGCCGGCCGCGACCCAGGTCCCGGC
>JBOHCZ010000452.1:0-5954 GCA_050699195.1 Streptomycetales bacterium | reverse complement strand
GGTCGCGGATCAGCCCGCTCGCCGCCGTCGCGGCCTCGACCCAGGCCGGCTGGTCGAACAGCGCGCCGGCCTCGGCCAGCGCGGCGATCGCGAGCCCGTTCCAGGCCGCGACGATCTTGTCGTCGCGGGCCGGGGGCACCCGGCCGCCGCGCGCCTCGAGCAACCGGGACCGCACCCGGGCGTAGCGCTCGCCGTCGAGAGGGTCCGCCCGGAGCTGCAGCACGGAGCTGCCGTGCTCGAAACTCCCGGCCTCGGTGACCCGGAACAGCGCCGCGGCGTAGCGACCGTCGTCGCCGCCGAGCACCTCCCGGAGCTGCCCCGGGGTCCAGACGTAGTACCTGCCCTCGACACCCTCGCTGTCCGCGTCGAGGGCGGAGGCCAGGCCGCCCTCCTCGGTGCGCAGGTCGCGAAGCATCCAATCGGCGGTCTCCAGGGCCACCCGCCGGGCCAGTGCCGACCCGGTCGCCCGCCACCAGTGCGTGTAGACGCGCAGCAGCAGGGCGTTGTCGTAGAGCATCTTCTCGAAGTGCGGCACGACCCACGCCGCGTCGACCGAGTACCGCGCGAACCCGCCGCCCAGCTGGTCGTAGATGCCGCCGCGCGCCATGGCCTCGCACGTGGCCTCCACCATGGACGCGGCGCTGCCCCCATCGGGGCGCGCATGACGGCGGAGCAGGAACTCGAGCACCATCGAGGGCGGGAACTTCGGGGCCGTACCGAAGCCCCCGTGTGCGGCGTCGAAGTCCCTGGCGAGGCCCTCGACAGCGGTGTCGAGCCCCCGGCGCAGCGGCGGTTCGGACCCGCCCAGGACGCCGTCGCGCTCCGAGAGCCGGCGAACGACCTCGGCACCCACCGACTCGATCTCGGCACGGCGGTCCTGCCAGGCCCGCACCACGGACCCGAGCAGCTGACGGAACGAGGGCATGCCGGGGCGGGCCTCCGGCGGGAAGTACGTGCCGCAGAAGAACGGCTCGCCCCCAGGTGTGCAGAACACGGTCATCGGCCAGCCGCCGTGCCCGGTCATGGCCTGCGTGGCCTCCATGTACACGGCGTCGACGTCCGGACGCTCCTCCCGGTCGACCTTGACGTTGACGAAGTGCTCGTTCATGTACGCCGCTGTCGCGGGATCCTCGAAGGACTCGTGTGCCATCACATGGCACCAGTGGCAGGCGGCGTAGCCCACGGAAAGCAGCACAGGGACGCCCCGGCTTCTGGCGTCCTCGAACGCGCCGGACGACCACTCCCACCAGTCGACGGGGTTGCCGGCATGCTGCAGGAGGTAGGGCGAAGTGGACTCGGTGAGGCGGTTCATACTGGCATCCTCCCCAGGTCCGGGTGCCGCGCACACACCGTCGAGGTCAGCGCTGACCCCGGCCGGGCTCCTCGCGGTCACCCTGACGGTCGCCTTCGCCGCCTTCGCGGTCGGCGCGGGACCCCGTGCCCCGGTCGCGCTCGGTGTCGCGTTCGTCGAAGTCGATCTTGCCGATCTGCTTGTTCATGGAGCGCATCAGGAACCAGGTCGCGAGGGCCAGCCCCACGACGACCAGAAAGCCCAGCAGGCCCGGGGTGACCTTGCTCTTGTCGACGGCCAGCAGCGGCATGGCGGCGAGCGCGGCGGTCACCGCGTCCCCGCCATGGAGCGAACGCCCGCGAAAAGGTCGTCCTCGGGGAGGCCGGTCTCGACCAGCGAACGCGCGAGCTCGTAGTCCTCCGTCGGCCACACCTCCTGCTGGAGGTCCATCGGCACCCGGAACCACGGACCGTCCGGATCGACCTGAGTCGCGTGTGCGAGCAGGGCGCGGTCGCGCACCGGGAAGAAGCCGGCGCAGGGCACCTGCGTGGTGATCGCGCGCTCCGGGCGATCCTTCCAGCGCTCCAGGAACTCGGCGTAGGGCGACTCGAGCCCCCGCGCGAGCATCGCGTCGTGGAAGGCGAGCACCCGCGCCCGCGAGAACGTCTGGTGGTAGTAGAGCTTGAGTGGCTGCCACGGCTCGCCGGCCTCCGGACAGCGCTCGGGATCGCCTGCCGCCTCGAACGCCTCCACGCTCACCTTATGGCACATCACGTGGTCGGGATGTGGGTATCCGCCCGTCTCGTCGTAGGTGGTCATGACCTGTGGCCGGAACTCCCGGATGAGCCGGACCAGCGGCTCGGCCGCGCCCGCCACCGGCTGCACGGCGAAGCAGCCCTCGGGCAGCGGGGGCAGCGGGTCGCCCTCGGGCAGCCCGGAGTCGACGAAGCCCAGCCACGCCTGCCGGACGCCGAGGATCTCCCGAGCCGCGGTCATCTCGCGGCGGCGCACCTCGGTGAGGTCGGCCTCGACCGCGGGGTCGCCGCGCAGCTTCGGGTTGAGCACGTCGCCGCGCTCGCCTCCGGTACACGTGACGATGAGGACGTCCACCCCCTCGGCGACGTAGCGGGCGACCGTCGCTGCGCCCTTGCTCGACTCGTCGTCAGGGTGGGCATGAACCCCCATCAGCCTCAGCTGTTCAGCCAATTGGTCTCGCTCCTCCTCCGCAGCCCCGAGCCCGGCCCGGGCCGACGACCTATAGTGACCGACAGGTCTGACATGGCACACGCGAGGTCCCCCCGGTAGGTCGACGCTGAGCGAGACCCTTGAGAGACACCATGAGCCCGTCCGGCACCCCCAGGCTGCCGGCAGGCCGTTACGGACGGCCGCGCGGCCTGCCCCGCATGCTCGGCTTCGTCGTGGGGGGCACGCTCGCGGGCGCGGCTGTCGCGTTCGTTTTCTGGGCGGCCGTGCACCACGCCACGCCACCGGTAAGTCACGGGCTGCTCGGTTACACTGTCGCATCGAACCATTCGGCAAAGGTACGGTTCGAGATCGTCACGGAGAGCCCGGATAGCACCGTCGCGTGTGTGGTGAGCGCTCTGAACGGGCAACACCAGGAGGTCGGGCGCAAGGAGGTGACCGTGTCGGCAGGCCAGTCCCCCGTCACTCACTCCGAGGTTCTTCGCACGATCGAACGGCCGGTCACGGTCACGGTCGGGGAGTGCCGCGTCGTCGCGGGCCCCTGATCTTCGACCCGTCTCGCTTCGGGAACCTCTTGTTAGCCTCGAGGTTTCACCGATGCCGAATCCAGAGATCAGTCTCACATCCGAGCATTGCCCATCACCGAGGAGCACCCTGTGACCCAGACCCGCGAGAACGTCACCTGGCTGACGCAGGAGGCGTACGACCGGCTCACGGGCGAGCTGGAGTACCTGTCGGGTCCCGGCCGCGCCGAGATGTCCAAGCGGATCGAGGCCGCGCGCGAAGAGGGCGACCTGCGCGAGAACGGCGGGTACCACGCGGCCAAGGAGGAGCAGGGCAAGCAGGAAGCCCGCATCCGCCAGCTCCAGGAGCTGCTGCGGCACGCCAAGGTGGGCGAGGCGCCGCCCGACGACGGGGTCGTCGAGCCCGGGATGGTCGTGACGGTGCGCTTCGACGGTGACGACGACCCGATGACGTTCCTGCTGGGCTCCCGCGAGGTCGGCAGCGACGACATCGAGGTCTACTCGGAGCAGTCCCCGCTGGGCGCCGCCATCAACGGCAAGCGTCGCGGTCAGAGCGCGGCCTACGAGCTGCCCGACGGCCGCGGAGAGATGCGCGTCACCATCGTCGACACCCGGCCCTACACGCCCTGAGAGACCCCGGATCCGAGCGGCGGCCGACCTGTTCCGGCGGCCGCCGCCGGTGTGGCGCAGCGCGCCGGCCCGAGAGCCCGACATCATCACCGTGCTGAGGCGTTGCGGTACTTGCGCACCGCGAGGGGCACGAACACGGCCAGCAGCACGAGCGACCACAGCAGCGAAGCGACGACAGGGTGCTGCATCGGCCACGCGTCCGTCGCCAGGGCTGACGGATCGGGGTTGCCGAACAGCTCGCGCGCGGCCGCGACGGTCGCGCTGATGGGGTTCCAGTGCGCGATGGTCTGCAGCCAGCCAGGCATCCCGCCGGTGGGCACGAACGCGTTCGAGATGAAGGTGACGGGGAACAGCCAGATGAGCCCGGCGGTGTTGGCGGTCTCCTCGTTGGGCACCGACAGCCCGATCAGCGCGCCAACCCAGCTCATGGCATAGGAGAACAGCAGCAGCACCCCGACAGCGGCGAGCGCCTGCAACGCTCCGTTGTCCATCTGCCAGCCCACGAACAGTCCGACGATCATCATGACGAGCAGCGTGCTGGCGTTGCGCACCAGGTCGCCGGACGTACGGCCGACGAGCACCGCCGAGCGCGCCATGGGCAGCGAGCGGAAGCGGTCGACGATGCCCTTGTGGAGATCGGCCGCCAGACCTACCGCGGTCGACGCGCCGCCGAACGCGACGGTCTGCGCGAAGATCCCAGCCATCACGTACTCGCGGTAGGACCCCCCGGGCACCGGGATCGCGCCGCCGAAGACGTACGAGAACAGCAGCACGAACATCACCGGCTGGATGAGCGCGAACACCAGGTACTCGGGGATGCGCGGCAGCTGGACCAGGTTGCGCCTGGTCACGACGATGCCGTCGGAAAGCGCCCACCGCAGCCGGGTGAGCGGGGGTTCGGGCTCGGCCACACTCATCTGGCGGCCCTCCCCCCGGCCATCGCCGGCGCCTGTTGCTCGTCGTCGCCGGTTTGGCCGTTCAGGGCCGCCCGGCCGGTCAGGCTCAGGAAAACGTCGTCGAGGGTGGGGCGGCGCAGCGCGACGTCGTCGATGACGACGTCCGCGGCGTCGAGCTCACGGACCAGGTCGGCGAGCAAGCGGGCGCCGCCGCTCACCGGCACGGTGATGCGGCGGGCGTGGTCGTCGACGACCGGCTCGCCTTGACCTATCGAGGCGAGGACGCGGGCTGCGGACGGCACCGCGGCGGGCTCGTGCAGCACCACCTCGAGGCGTTCACCGCCGACCCGGGCCTTCAGCTCGTCCGCGGTGCCCTCGGCGATGGCGCGCCCGTGGTCGACGACCGCGATGCGGTGGGCGAGCCGGTCGGCCTCCTCGAGGTACTGCGTGGTGAGCAGCAGCGTGGCGCCCTCACGCACCAGCTCCTCGATGATGTCCCACATCCCCAGGCGGCTCCGCGGATCGAGCCCCGTCGTCGGCTCGTCGAGGAAGAGGATGCGCGGCCTGGCCACGAGCGCGGCCGCGAGATCGAGGCGCCGCCGCATCCCCCCGGAATAGGTCTTGACGATCCGGCCGGCGGCCTCGGTGAGGTCCAACCGCTCCAGCAGCTCGCCCGCGCGGGCCCGGGCCGAGCGCTTGGGCATGTGGTAGAGCCGGCCCACCATCTCGAGGTTCTCGCGTCCGGTGAGGTACTCGTCGACCGCGGCGTACTGCCCGGAGAGCCCGATGAGCCGCCGTACCGCTTCGGGTCGGCGCAGCACGTCGACACCGCCGACGCGGGCGTGCCCGGAGTCGGGCCTGAGCAACGTGGTGAGCACCTGGACGGCCGTGGTCTTGCCGGCACCGTTGGGCCCGAGCAGGCCGAGCACACTCTGTTCGGGTACGTCGAGGTCGAGCCCGTCGAGGGCACGCACCTTCCCGTAGGTTTTCACCAGGTTCTCGGCGCGAATGCCGCTGTCCATAGATGTCCTCCCCGGGGCCTCCGACCCCCTGCCTGTGCTGTCGGCTCTGGCAGCAACCACCGACAGGGCTGCCGGATTCCGCGGCGAGAACGATGTCACGTTCCGGGCCGGTACGGACAGCAAATATTCGGATCGCACGGCCGCGCCCTCAGCTGGACGCGGCCGTCTCCTGCCGCCGTGCCCCCGGGCCCCGCCGGATCTGCGGGGGTGACTCGCGCGTGCTCTCAGGCCTGTGTGAACGCGCCGTCGACCACGCCTCCGGTGAAGGCGCCCCACTCGCCGCGCGTGAAGACCAGCTTCGGCCCGGAGGGGTCCTTGCTGTCGCGCACGGCGATCGCGTCGTCGAGGAACGCGACCTCCACGCAGTTACGATCCGCGTTGCTGCGGC
>JBOHCZ010000451.1:0-7190 GCA_050699195.1 Streptomycetales bacterium | reverse complement strand
GGTCCAGGGCGAGGCGCTGGCCCTCCGGGGCCAGGGCGTCCTGCAACGCGGCGAGCGGCGTCCCGGCGCGCACCACGGTCACCAGGTCGCCGGCCGCGTGTTCGATGACACCGCTCATCCGGGAGAGGTCGACGACCAGGTCGAGGCCGCTCGGGGGGGCGCCCCAGTCGAGCCTGGTGCCGGTGCCCCGGGCGACCAGGCGCAGGCCGTGCGCCGCTGCCACGCTCAGCACTTCGGCGGTCGCGTCGGTGGAGGCCGGTGAGGCGACCAATGACGGCTCGACCCCCTGCACGGCGTCGGCGGGGGCGGCCGGGCGGGCGTGCTCCTCGCCGCAGGCCTTCTGCAGGTCCGCGAGAGCACTCATCGGAGCACCCCGGCGATGGGATAACAGGCCCGACGTTCACGCATGTCAGAAGACCTCCGCGAGACCGGCCTCCTGGAGCGGGTGCATGCCCCGCCGCCTGCCGGGCACCTCGCCGCACAGCCGCGGCGTCGGAAAGATCTTGCCTGGGTTGCAGATCCCCGCGGGGTCGAACGCGCAGCGCAGCAACTGCATGGTGTCCAGGTCGACCTCGGTGAACATGCGAGGCATGTGCTTGGCCTTGTCGACACCCACCCCGTGCTCGCCGGTGATCGACCCGCCGTGCTCGATGCACAGGTCGAGGATCGCCCCCGACACCTCCTCGGCGCGCTCGGCCTGGCCCGGCACCGCGTCGTCGAAGAGCACGAGCGGGTGGAGGTTGCCGTCGCCCGCGTGGAACACGTTGGCGACCCGCACGCCGGTGCGCGCCGACAGCCCGGCGATGGCGCGCAGCACCTCGGGCAGCGCTGTCCGCGGGATCACGCCGTCCTGCACGATGTAGTCGGGGCTGATCCGGCCCACCGCCGCGAACGCCGACTTGCGGCCCTTCCAGATCTCGGCCCGTTCGGCGTCGTCGGTCGCCACCCGGATCTCGAACGCGTGGTTGTCGCGGCAGTACCGCTCGACCTCGGCGAGCTGGTGCTCGACATCGGCGGCCGGCCCGTCGAGCTCGACGACAAGCACCGCCCCCGCGCCCGCCGGGTAGTTGCAGTGCACCGACGCCTCGGCGGCCTCGATGGACAGCGCGTCCATCATCTCGATCGCGGCCGGCACCACGCCCGCACCGATGATCGCCGACACCGCGCCGCCGGCCTCGTCGGTCGAGGGGAACCCGGCAAGCACCGTGCGCACCGCCTCGGGCGCACGCAGCAGCCGCACCGTGATCGCGGTCGCGATCCCCAGAGTGCCCTCGGAGCCGATGAAGGCGCCGAGCAGGTCGTAGCCGGGCGCGTCGGGAGCCTTCCCCCCGAGGCGTACCCGCTCACCGTCCGGGGTCACCACCTCGAGGCCAAGCACGTGGTTGGTCGTGAAGCCGTACTTGAGGCAGTGTGCCCCGCCGGAGTTCTCGGCGACGTTGCCGCCGATCGAGCAGATCTGCTGGCTGGATGGATCCGGCGCGTAGTAGTAGCCGCGGGGAGCCGCGTCGCGGGTCACCTGAAGGTTGATGACGCCGGGCTCGACCACGGCCCGCTGGTTCGCGATGTCGATCTCCAGGATGCGCCGCATCCGCGAGGTGACGACGAGCACCCCGTCGGCGCGGGGGAGCGCACCGCCGGACAGGCCGGTTCCCGAGCCACGGGCGACGAACGGCACCTCCGCGTCGCGGCAGGCGCGGACGACCTCCTGTACGCCCTGCGCCGACTCGGGCAGCACGACGAGCCCCGGCGACGTCGTGTACACGGCGAGCCCGTCGCACTCGTAGGTGCGCAGCTGCTCGGGCTCGGACACCACGGCATGGCTGCCCAGGCTGGCGCGGAACCGCTCGGCGAGACCGGCCAGGACGTCAGAGGTCATCTCACCTTCCTACGGCATCCGGGCGTAGGCCGGAAGGGTGAGGAACTCGGCGAAATCATCGGCCAGGGCGACCTGCTGGAACAGCGCCCGGGCGTCGGTGTAGGAGTCGGGGTCGCCCAGCTTGTCGAGCTCCTCGGCGATGATGCGGTCGAGCAGCGCTGGGGTGACCTTCTCGCCGCCTGCCAGCGTGACGTCGTTGTGCAGCCACTGCCAGACCTGCGAGCGGGAGATCTCGGCGGTCGCGGCGTCCTCCATGAGGTTGAAGATGCCGACCGCACCGCCGCCGGCCAGCCAGGACCGCAGGTACTGCAGGGCGACGCTCACGGCGTTGCGCAACCCCTCCTCGGTGACCTGCCCAGGGGTGGCCGCCACGTCGAGCAGCTGGTCCGCCGAGACCGAGACCTCGTCGCGGGTCCGGCCGAGCTGGTTGGGCCGCTCGCCCAGCACGCCGTCGAAGACCTCGCGGCACACCTGCACCAGGTCGGGGTGGGCGACCCACGAGCCGTCGAATCCGTCACCCGCTTCGCGCTCCTTGTCGTCGCGTACCTTGGCGAGCGCACGCTCGTTGACCTCGGGGTCCTTGCGGCTGGGGATGAACGCGGCCATGCCGCCGATCGCATGGGCGCCGCGCGCGTGGCAGGTGCGCACGAGCAGCTCGGTGTAGGCGCGCATGAACGGCGCGGTCATGGTGACGGCGTTGCGGTCGGGCAGCAGGAAGTCGCGTCCCCGGGTACGGAACTTCTTGATCACGCTGAACAGGTAGTCCCAGCGGCCGGCGTTGAGTCCCGCCGAGTGCTCGCGCAGCTCGTAGAGGATCTCCTCCATCTCGAACGCCGCAGGGTAGGTCTCGATGAGCACGGTGGCGCGGACCGTGCCGCGCGGGATGCCGAGGCGGTCCTGGGCGATCACGAAGGCGTCGTTCCACAGCCGGGCTTCGAGGTGGCTCTCCAGCTTGGGGATGTAGAAGTACGGGCCCTGGCCGCGCTCGAGCTGGCGCGCCGCGCAGTGCGCCATATACATGGCGAAGTCGAACAGCCCGCCGGCCACCGGCTGGCCGTCCACGAGCACGTGCTTCTCCGGGAGGTGCCAGCCGCGCGGGCGCACCACGATGGTCGCGAGCTCGTCGTCGGGGCGAAGCGCGTAGCTCTTGCCCTCAGGGGAGGTGAAGTCGATCTTGCGGTCGAGCGCGTCGATGAGGTTGAGGTGACCCTCGACCATGTTCTCCCACAGCGGGGTGTTCGCGTCCTCGAAGTCGGCCAGCCAGACGTTGGCGCCGGAGTTGAGCGCGTTGACCGTCATCTTCCGGTCGGTGGGTCCGGTGATCTCCACGCGGCGGTCGACCAGGCCTGGAGCGGGTGGGGCCACGCGCCATGACGGGTCGTCGCGGATGCCCTGGGTCTCGGGGAGGAAGTCGAGGGTGCCGCCGCGGGAGAGCTCGGCCTGGCGCTTGTCGCGCTGTGCCAGAAGCTCCTCGCGGCGCGGGCCGAGCGCGCGCTGGAGCTCGACGAGCAGCTTCAGGGCGTCGGGCGTGAGCACCTCGTCGTAGCGGTCGCGGCGGGGGCCAGTCACTTCGAGGCCGGCGGGCAGAGACATCAGACCAGTTCTCCTTAAAGTTTCCGTGATACGGAAACAGTTTTCAGCCTGCTGGGAACGGTAGTGACTCGCCCGTACGCGGTCAAACACGGGCACGGGCGGCCAGGGTCTGGCGTTACTCACGGTACGCCGCCGCCCAGCCTCGGCGCTGCGGCGAGAGCAATCCAGGTGCCTCGCCGTGGCTTCCGTGCCAGGATCGTCGGGAAGCGAGCGGCCCGTTGCGGTGTTGAGCGAGGCGACATGCCCAGTGACATGAGCAGGGACATGAGCAGTGCCATGAGCGACGGTGCCCGGGGCGTGGTCGGTGAGACCGAGCGGGCCGGGGCCATGAGGGGTGGGCGCGGTCTCGACCTCGATGAGTTTCACCCCGACGCCGACGAGCGCCGCGCGCTTCGCCGGGTGCCGGGGCTCTCGACCGAGCTGCACGACATCACGGAGGTCGAGTACCGGCGGCTGCGGCTCGAGCGGGTCGTGCTGATCGGCGTCTGGACAGACGGCAGCGCGCAACAGGCCGAGAACTCCCTGCTCGAGCTCGCTCGGCTGGCCGAGACGGCCGGGTCCCAGGTGCTGGACGCTCTGATCCAGCGCCGCGACCGGCCGGACCCGGCGACCTACGTGGGCTCGGGTAAGGCACGTGAGCTGCGCGACATCGCCGTGCACGCCGGCGCGGACACCGTGATCTGCGACGGTGAGCTGACCCCCGGCCAGCTCACCCACCTCGAGGATGTCGTCAAGATCAAGGTGATCGACCGCACGGCGCTGATCCTCGACATCTTCGCCCAGCACGCGCGCTCCCGCGAGGGCAAGTCCCAGGTGGAGCTCGCGCAGATGCAGTACATGCTGCCGCGGCTTCGCGGCTGGGGCGAGTCGATGTCCCGGCAGGCCGGCGGCCGGGTCGCCGGCGGCGGAGGTATCGGCACCCGCGGCCCGGGTGAGACCAAGATCGAGACCGACCGCCGGCGGATCCGCCAGCGGATGGCCCGGCTGCGCCGCGAGATCACCGCGATGAAGACCGCGCGAGAGGTCAAGCGCGGTGAGCGCCGCCGCCGTGCGGTGCCGTCGGTGGCGATCGCCGGGTACACCAACGCCGGCAAGTCTTCGCTGCTCAACCAGCTGACGGGCGCGGGCGTGCTGGTAGAGAACGCGCTGTTCGCCACGCTCGACCCGACAGTGCGCCGCGCCGAGACCCAGGACGGCCGGGTGTTCACACTCACCGACACGGTGGGGTTCGTCCGTCACCTCCCACACCAGCTCGTCGAGGCGTTCCGCTCCACGCTCGAGGAGGTCGCCGAAGCCGACCTGATCCTGCACGTCGTCGACGGCGCCGACCCCGACCCCGAGTCGCAACTCGCGACCGTGCGGGGAGTGCTCGCCGACCTGGGCGCCGGCGAGGTGCCCGAGATCGTCGTGATCAACAAGGCCGACATCGCCGACCCCGCGGTACTCGCCCGCCTCCGGCGCCGTACGTCGCGCGGCGTGGTGGTGTCCTCGCGTACCGGCCTGGGTGTCGATGAGCTGCTGGCGTCGATCGAGCGTGCGCTGCCGCGCCCAGAGGTCGCGGTCGAGGTGCTCCTGCCCTACGACCGCGGGGACCTCGTCTCGCGCCTGCACGATCAGGGCGATGTGCTCACCTGTGAGCACATCGTGCAGGGCAGCCGTATCCGGGCTCGCGTGACGCCTGCATTCGCGGGCGAGCTCGCCCGCTATGCGGTGACGTCCTCGGCCTGAGTTCGCCGGACCCGGACGGCTCCAGTGCCACCCAGTGCCACTCCGGCACCACCCTGGCGGTCACGCTTTCGGCTGAACCCGAACTTGCCGCTCACACGGCGTATGAGGTAAGCCTTACCTGACTACAAGGTAAGGCTTACCTCATTCCTCATTTCGAGAGGCCCCTGGCGATGCACGTTGCTGCCGACGGCGCGCAGCTCGCGGGCGGCGTGGCGGGTGCGGATCAGCTGCGCCCGCTCGTCGCCACTGCCCTCGACGGCCTCGCCAAGGGCGCCGCCGATCGCGGCGGGCCCGTGCCGCGGGGCGCGCCGGAGGATCTCGCCCGTACGGTCGAGTCGGCCCTCGGCGGGGACCCCCTGCCCGCGGAGGGCATGGGCGCCGCCGCTGCGCTGGGGAGCCTGGCCCGCACCCTCGCCTCCGGGGCCGCAGACCCCGCGGACCCCGCCTGCGCGGCCCACCTGGTCTGTCCCCCGCTCGCGGTCGCCGTCGCCGCCGACCTCGTGGTGTCCGCCCTCAATCCCTCGCTCGACTCCTGGGATCAGGCCCCGGCCGCTACCACCCTCGAGCCCGCGGTGATCCGGACGCTCGCCCGGCTCGCGGGCTACGATCCCCGGCTGGCCGGGGGCGTGCTCACCACCGGTGGGACCGCTTCCAACCTGATGGGGCTGCTGCTCGCGCGTGACGCGGTGGCAGGGCGTGAGCACCACGTCGACGTCGCCGCCCCGGAGCTGCCCAGCCGGCCGGCCGGGCAGCTCCGGGTGTTCTGCTCACGGGCCGCGCACTTCTCCGTGGCGCGTACCGCGGCGGTGGTGGGCATCGGTGCGGGTGTCGTCAGGGTCCGCACCGACGCGGACCACCGCATGGACCCGCGGGCCCTCGCCCAGGCGATCGTAGGCGCGCGGGCCCGCGGTGAGGTCCCCGCGGCGGTGGTGGCGACCGCGGGGACGACGGACCTGGGGAGCATCGACCCGTTGCGCCAGATCGCCGCCGTGGCCCGGGAGAACCGGGTGTGGCTGCACGTGGACGCGGCCTACGGCGGGGGCGTGCTGTTCTCGCCCCGCCTCGCCCCGCTGCTCGACGGGCTCGCGGCGGCCGACTCGGTGGCCCTGGACCTGCACAAGCTCGGCTGGCAGCCGGTGCCCGCGGGGGTGTTCCTGGCCAGGGACGAGGAACTGCTGGCCCCCCTCGCGCAGCGGGTCGCCTACCTCAATCCCCGCGACGACGAGGACGCGGGCTATCCGAGCCTGCTGGGCCGCTCGCTGCGTACCACCCGCCGTCCCGACGCGTTCAAGGTCGCGGTCACGCTGCGGGCACTTGGCCGGTCCGGGCTGGCGGCGCTGGTCGAACGCTGCCACGCACTCACCAGGTATGCCGCCCGCGCGATCAGTGCGCATCCCCGGCTCGAGCTCGCCGCGGAGCCGGTGCTCATGACCGTGGTGTTCCGGTACACGCCGGGCGGTCGTCCCGGGAACGGGAACCCCGACGCGGTGAACGCCGCGCTACGGCGGCGGCTGCTGCGTGAAGGGCGTGCCGTGGTGGGCCGTACCGAGCTGAACGGCGCCGTCCACCTCAAGCTCACCCTGCTGAACCCGCACGCCGCGGAGGCGGACGTCGACGCGCTCCTGGCGGCCGTGGCCCGCTCAGGGGAGGAGGAGCACGGATGAATCCGGCCGGGACGGCCGACGCCGAAACGGTCGCCTGCCTGCTGCGCTGCTGGATCCGCGAGACCGGGGTGGCCCGGCCCGGGGGCGGTGTGCTGCGTCTCGACCTCGCCGCGACGGGCGCACGGCTCGTGGTGCCGGTGAGTTACTGGTCGCGGGTGGGCTGGCACCGCTTCGGACCCGCACGGCTGGGCACCGGCGCCCCGGCCCGCGCGACCACCGTGGCGGAGCTGCTCGCCACGGAGGCCGCGCATACCAGGGGGGCGGCGCCTGACGGGGTCGCCGACCTGGTCGATCGGGTGCAGGACTCCGTGCGGCGGGTCGCCGAGCAC
>JBOHCZ010000450.1:0-8348 GCA_050699195.1 Streptomycetales bacterium | reverse complement strand
ATACACGTCGTCCACGGTGACGGTGACCTCATGCCCTTGCCTCTCGCCGCGCCAGACATGGACGTCCAAGCCGGTCGGGAGGAACTCGCCGAGGAACCCGTAAGAGAACAGTCGCCACTCGCGTTTCCTGGGATCACCCACCGGCCTCAGCCAGAGTGGAGAGGCTCGCCGGTGCTTGTCGACACCGGCCCCCGTGTCCCTATCAGCGTTCACCACGTAGTCGTCCCTGTACACGACGGGCAGGCCGAGCGCACCAACCGGGAAGGCGCGGCCATCTGGGTTCGTGACCACCGCCGTCCACTCGGGGGTCACCTTCGGCCGCTTCCCGCCTGGGCTCTCCGTGGCGCGGAACCTGCGGAGCTTCTCTCCGGTCGCGGCCAGCAAGGAGATCCAGTCGCCGAACTTGTCCTGGCTGCAGCCGGCATCCATGGCTTCTGGACGCAGGACGGGGAAAGTGGGATGAGCGCCGGCTGGCCACGGCTGTTCGCTCATCTGCTCACGCAACACCGTGAGCGGTCTCTCCACGGGTCCTGGTCCGAGCAGTGAGCGACGGTTGACGTAGTACCCGACATCGGGAGTGAGGAGCGCCCCGTCGTCCCAGGGCGAGGGCAACGGGCCCTCGGCGCGGACGATGCGCAAGCCACCGAAACCGCGCCGGACCCGCGCGCCGAGACCCCCGTAAGCGCAGGTCAGCCAGAGCGACGCGAGCGCGAGCGCGGCCTGCTGGCTGTCGTCGGGCGGCAACCGCAGCTTCAGCTCGAACGTGGCCCCGGCCGGGACGAAAGGGCAGGTCAGCTTCGTGATCTTCTCTTTGTCGTACTTGGTCAGCCCCTGGCCGAGCAGGTAGATGACCCACTGGCCGCGGTCCCCGTCCAGGAAATCGGGCAGCCGCTCTCGTGAGAGGAGCGGCTGTTCGGGGATGCGGAGCTGGACCGGCGACGCGGCGCGCAGACGCTTGCTCGGGGCGCCGCGGGCGGATTCGCCGAAGACGGCGCGCTCGAGCTCGGCGAGCCGCGCCAGGTCGGGTCCGGTCACGCCGCCGACGAGGGCGCGGAACCAAAAGCGCATCGCACCGCGGATCGACGGTGCGCGGACGCCGGTCTGGTCGTCGGGGTAGCCGGGGCCGCCGCCCACGGCCTCGGCGCCGCCGTTGAAAAGCGGGGTGGTGACCTGCAGGGTGAGCGTGGTCCAGGCCATCGGTTACCTCCCTGACCGCCAGCTGAGGTGGGCGAGCGGCGCGGTGATGGGGCGGTCGTCCCAGAGGATCTGTGAGAAGACGCCGACCGCCAGGCACCAGGCGGTCGCGAGAAGCAGAACCGTCCCCAGTTGCCCGTAGGACGGGGTGCCGGTCCAGAGCTCGGGCAGCCCCGAACCCGCGGCAACGACGGCGGGGGCGACGCGGGTCAGGCCCACCGAGACGATCAGCAACGCGTGCGTCCCGCCGATCACGAGGACGATGAGCGAGCGCACCAGCGCCGCCAACGCGCCGACGTCGTGGTTCCTGGCCTCGATCACCAGGTATCCGTACGCGGCGAGGCCCAGCACGACAGCCGCCGGCCACCCTGTCCTCGGCGACTGCCACCAGTCCTGCGGGAGCGTGACGAGCACCAGCAGCCCGATCGCCGCGGCGGCCGGCAGGCGCAGCAGCCACGGCAAGATCCACCGGTCGCCGAAGGCCAGCGCGCCGACCACGATCAGCAGGTACGCGACCCCGCCGAGCGCCGCCGCGGCCTCCACCCACAGCAGGACGGCGAGAGTCGCGGCGGCCGCGGCGGTCACGGCGACAGCGATTGCCAGGGCGGCCCGAGCGCGCCGACGCCACCGGTGGGGTGCGTACCAGGCGAGCATGGCGACCTGGACCAGCCGGAACCGCGGCAACAGGTGCCGCGCCGCGACCTCGACGGGGTAGGTGCGGTCCTCGGCGTTGAGCTCGGCGGGTTCCCTCAGGGGGAGCACCGAGAACCCGAGCGGCGTGGCGCGACGAGCGAAGACGAGCGCAGTCAGCTCGCCTTCCAGCTCCTCCGGGCGGGCGACGGCCAGAAACGGGTGGGCCTGGTAGTCGTTCAGGCAGTCCCGCCAGATCCGGCGTGCCTCCCGGCCGCGGCCGACCACCACGTTCCAGGTCTGCGCGCCGAACAACCGGCCGACCAGACCGTGTTCTCCGAAGCCGAGCCCGGGCCCCCACGGGCTGTCGCCGCTGGTGGGACGGTGACGCATCGGTTCGCTGAGCGCTAGGCACCGAAGCCTCGCGGCCAGTGGGTAGAGCAGCTCCAGGTCACCTGTCGCGTAGTCTGACCCGGCCTCGCCGCGTGTCACCGCCCGCCAGGCCGCCTCGGCGAGCCAGCACGCGCCGTACCAGTGATCGATCAGGTCGGGATCCGGCTGGGCGCCGAGTGTAGGCGCCTGATCGAACGCCTCGTGTGGGGAGAACAACACGGCGATGAGGGCGTCCCGCCGGGTGCGCAGCAGGTCAGCCAGGGCTTCCAGGGGTTGTTCCATCTGCCGAGCCGTCGGCCCCGCGACCCTTCTCGTCTCATAGAGCAGACCCAGCGGCTCACCCAGGTCAGCCGCCCGCAGCGCCTCGACGTCCCGCGCAGTCGGCCGGGCGGGTCCGTGCCGCCGCAGGGATCACGCCCCCCGCGAGCCGTTCAGGCAGGCACGCCTGGCGGGTACGCGGGGCCGTCATCCATCCGGCGGGCGAGGGCCTCACCGGAGCAGCCCCTCGGGCGCCGCCTGGAACAGCGCGAGCAGCCCCTCGCCGTGCGGGGTGAGCCGCCAGCAGCATTCGGCCTTGTGCTCCTCGTAGGCATACCCCTCCAGGCGGCGGTCCTTGGGGGGGTGCCTGCTACTCCCATCGCTGAACCTCGTCAGCTCTTCCCGTACCACCTCGGGGGGCAGAAAGCGCAGCGGCACCTTGATCGCGGGGCCCTCGGTCAGCTCGTGCAGCACATAGGCGTCGACCGGCCGCTTACCCGGCAAGGACCGCAGGCCCTCCGCGAGCGAGATCAGGCACGGGATCGCGGCCTTGAACCCTCCGGAGAGGTAGCAGCGGAACGGCACGTCCTCCTGGCCTTCCCAGCGGCGGGCGAGCTGTCCACCGAGCACCCCGAAGCCCCGCATCGCCGTCCGGAAACCACTCTCGTCGCCGACGTCCATGCCACGAACCCGCGCGACCACAGCGTTCCCCGGCTCGACTTCCAGCCCATCCTCCGGGTCGGAGAGGTAGAGGATGCGATCGAGGTCGCCGTGGGCGAGCGCGACGGCGTTCCACAGCGCTGCGATCAGCCCATCGGCCGTGTCGCTGCTGATCAGCACCGCGATGTCGGCAGGGTCCATGGGGACCCGGCTGGAAGGCACGCGGGCGAAGGTGTCGAGCTCGGCGCTGACCCTGGCCGGCCACAGTCGCGGGGTGATCTTTTCGCATGCGTCGCCGAGCCGGTCCAGCGTCTCCGGGTCACGGTCGACGAGGCAGCGGCGCAGCCATGCATCGACAGGCTCCGGGCCACCGGTCTGGTTGACGATCATCCTGTGCGGTTTCACGTCGGCGATCCGCTCGGCGAGTGCCGCATCGACGAACTCGTCGGGGGCGGCGAAGAACTCCAACAGGCTCTTGCCGACGGAGATGAGATGGGCGGTCACGGCGTCTCCTCCCCGGTGACGTCCCGGCTGAGGAGGTAGCCGTAGCCGGCGGCGGTCTTGGCGCCCGCGCCGAGCTCGTCGAGCGCCTCCCGGCACCACTTGGCGGCCTGGACGACGTCCGCCCCCGGCCCGGCCAGGTCCACCGCGAACTCCCCACCGGACACGACGAGGAACTCGTGCGGGACCGGATTGTGGTACTCCGCCGGCGGGGCGCCCGGCGGATCGCCCTGGTAGTAGGGCTGATGGTGCGGCGTGAGCACGTCAACCGTCACTCGCAACGGCTCGCCGGCCGGCAGGGCGTCGAGGAACCGCACGTCGCCCCGCCGGGCCTCGTCACCCTCGCGCAGCGGCCGGCCCGGTCGCGGTGTGCCGAAGATCTGATCCAACGTGGCGTCCTTGGCCTTCGGCGGCCCGGCCCGCGTCGAGCCGGCCGCCCAGGCCGCCGTCAGGCCCTTCAGCCCGGTTCCGGGGATGACCGGCCACCCGTACGTGCCGTGTAACGCGAGCTCGATCTCGTGCGGGTTGTCGTCGCTGCCCGCGCCGACGAGGAGCCGCCACTCGGGCCGTACCCGCAGCCGCACGACCTGGTGGCCGCGCCCCTGCAGTGCCCGCAGCGCCGCCGTGCGCCGGGCCGCGGCATGGGCGAGCAGGTCCACCGCCTGGTCCCGGCCCTGACCCAGGCTCGACTCGGCGGCCCAGCGCAACAGCGCCCGCATTCCGGACCGGGCGAGCTCTCCGTTCCCCTCGTCGAAGAACGCGACCCGGCGCAACAGGATCAACGCGCTGGCGTCGGGCCCCAGCTGGTAGCCGACACGCCCCTTGACCGCGCTTCCGTCGCTGTCGAGTACCCGCCGCAGCGGACCGGCCGCGACCATCGTCGGGCGCGGCCGCCCGTCACCGGGAGGCATTAGGGGCCTCCCCCGACGTGTCCTCCGCGACGTCGTCCCCCGCGGTCTCGCTCCCGGTGTCGATCCCAGCCTGGTAGAGGGCGTCGGCGAGGCGGCTCAACCAAGTGGTCAGCGCGGTGACCTCGGCGCCGGCCCGCGCGTAGTCGCCCAACTCCAGCTCACCCAGCTCCTGCAGCATGCGGCGGTCGTCGTAGCCCTCGGCGTCCGGTAGCACCCCGCATCGGGCAAGGTGCGCGCGGATGCCCTCGGCCACCTGCCGGTACGCCCCCTCGACCTCACCCACGCCGTTGCCCTTGGCTGCGACGAACGCGTACGTGGCCGCGAGCCCCGCGCTGTGCACCATCACCCGAAGCTGCCGGTAGCGGGTACGCAGCTCCGGGTCGATCTTGCTGGGCAGCAGCCGCGCCGCCTGAGCCGCCATCCGCTGGTCGACACGACGCACCGAGGGGGCGCTCATTCCCGCACCGCCTCCACGAGCCGCGTCCACACCAGACCCTTGCCCAGCGTCTCGTCGCCGCCGACCTGCAGCAGGTTCGGCTTATCGCCGAGCAGGTCACGCACGGCCTTCAGGTGCTCGTCGAACTCCGTCGCGGCCGCCTTGACGCCGGCCCGCAGGGTGAGCGCGGCGACCAGGATCGTCTCCGTGGGCAGGTACTCGCTGTAGAAGGGGCCGTGCTTGACCGTCTTTCCCTCGTTGAGCTGCACGCGGGGGGTCAGCTCGGTGCATTCACGCAGCAGCATCGGCATGGCGTCGGAGCCGACCAGCAGCAGGTCGGTCTCCAGCTTCGCGCCGAAGTCGGCCAGGCCGGGACCGGCGCCGATCGCGTCGTGGGCCAGTAGCTCCGCCCAGCTGCGCAGCTCCGGGCTCACGGTGTCCTCGAGGGGGAGGACACAGGGGCCGAGTACCTGGCCGCCGGGGGAGATCCACTTGGCGTCGGCGGCCAGGCCTCGGTCGTCGGCAACGGTCGGCTGGCCGGGCACGCGGTGCCCGGCGAAGGTGTACTTGCGGGCCAGCCGGCTCAGCGCGAGCTGGGACGTCACCCAGGCGAAGGTCCGGCGCAGCGTCGGCACCGGCATCGCCACCAGCTGCGCGTCGCCGACCGACAGCAGTCCCGACTCCAGCTCACCCGCGGCGGCGTCGTCGATCTCGCGACCGAACACCGTCTTCACCGTTGTGTGGTCCCACCCAGCGTCGCCGGCCGCCTGCCGCAGCGCACCCTTGAGGCTCTGCCCCCAGATCACCGGATAGGTCGTGGAGGCTTCGCGCTGCACCGGCAGGTCGATCACGTCGAGGGCGTCGGAGGCGCCGGCGTGTACCGGCGACTCCGCGTAGAGATAGAGCAGAAGCTCCGCTTTCTTGGTCACCATTCCGGTTCCTTCCATGTCCCGGTCAGCACGACGCCGAACCCCGCCGTACGCAGCCGGTCCTCGGTGTCAGTCGCGCCCATCGCCGGGCCGAGCGCCCGCCCGTGGTGCTCGAGCGCCCAACGCAGGGCTGCGTCCCGCCCGGTGAACCTCAGCAAGTAGACCGACCCAGCGGGTACCGCCCACCGCAGAGTCACCGTCTCGATGAGCCGCTTGCCGTCACGCCTGGCCAAGTAAGGCGACGCCGACGCCACCGGCTGGGCGGGCCTCACCGCCGCCCCGCACAGCGCGACCCCCTGGGGCAGCTCCGGCCGCCACCCGCCCGGCCACAGTGCGGGCGTCGCGACGTACACCAAGACCCGCCCGTCCGGGAACCGCTCCGGCGCCTCCGGCCACCCCATGCCGGTCGCCGGCGCCACATCGACCAACCTGCCCCGGCCGCCCAACGGCACCGGGCCCGCCGCGGTCGCGTTCCAGCCGGCCGGCTGCACGCATCCAACGAGAAACGCCCAACCGTCACGCGGACGCAGGTGCGTCGACTGGTAGAGGAAGCCCTCCCGTGCCGTACGCCCCCGGGTACGCGCCAACCCCACCCGAGGCTCCGGCGCGAATGGCTCATCTCCTGCCCCCAACAGCTTCAGCAGCTGCAGGTCAAACCCGCCCGCAGGAAGGTCACCTCCCAGGTAGGCCGCCAGCTGCCGCACCGGCATCCAGCCCGGCACCGGCTCCACCCGCATGACCCTCGGCGGGGCCAACAGCTCTCCAGAGGCACCGCCGAGATCGGTGACCACCGGCGCAAGCTCCGGGTCGGGCCGCAGCAGGTACGCCCATTTCCCCCCGGGGCGCCGGACCACGTCGGCCGGCACCGGGAAGTGCGGCCTCCACCCGGTCTTGCCTAGTCGGGCGAGGACGGGACCACGTACCTCGGCCGGCTCCCGCCCGTAGGCGGCCCGTACGGCCCCGGCAAGCGTGCTCGGCCACGGATGCACGGTGTCCGCGGCCACGTCGGCCCCCGCGTCGAACGACCTACCGTCCCGCACGAACACCGTGTCACGGGGGCGCAGCGCCAGCCACTCCTCGGGCCGGGTCGTGTGCTCCGCACTCTCGGGGTAGGTCATCGTGCCTCCTGCCGGAGGAACACACCCACCCGCGCGGGCGCCACGACATGCGCCGCCGCACCGCGGTCGTCAATCGCCCGCTCACGGGCGGCCAGGTCCACCAGAGCCGCCGCCGCCTCCCGCACCCGCACGTCACGCCCGGGACCGCGCGGCCCGGACGTGTGGCGCGCCACCAGCCGGCGGATTTCGGCCGCGTAGTGGTCGGGGTACTCGTGCCGCAGCGCCCCCAGCTCGTCTCGGTCCCGCTCTAGGTCCGCGACCAACCCAGGTGATATCCGGTACTCCTGACCCCTACCGAGCATGGCGAACAGTTCGATCACCGGCGACCCGCCGCCGTCTGGCACCCACGGCTGGATCGACTCGGCCCGGGCGCCCGAGCGGCGCAGAAACCCCACCGCGAGGCCGCCCTTGCCGGGCACCCGGTCCTTGGCCGCCTGCACCATCGTCCGCGCGGTGTCCAGGGCGCGGCGCAGCGACGCCGTGTGGTGGAAGAACAGCACCGCGGTGCTCGCCGTGGGCAGCTCCGGCGGCAGCAGGCTGTGTACCTTCTCGGCCGCCGTCAGCGCGGTCGCCGCGGGGGCGAACGCCAGCAGGTCGTCCCCACCGGCGTACACCGGCACGCCCATCACCTCCTCGGTGCGCAGCGCCGCGACCTGATCGTCGCCGGCCTTCTGCAGCCGGTCCGATACCCGCCGGTGCTCCGCCACGCTGACCGTGATCGGGCGATCGTCGCGGGCCAGACCTTCACCGCTGAGAAACACGCCCATACCGTCGAGATCCTGCACGACGAGGGCCAGGTAGTCGGTCGGTGCGCCGAGCCCCATCACCTCGATCAGCGCGGCGGCCGCCTTCCTCCCCGCCTCGGCCAGCCAGGGGAAGTCGGCCCGCCGCCGGCCGTCCCCGAACTCCGCCTCCAACCGGGCTGCCCGCCACCTGTCCGGGTACACCCACGGCCCCGCTGACCGCGCGACCCATCCCTCCAGCCCCGAGCGGTGCCCGGACAGCCCGGGCAACGGCGTCTCACGGGACCTCGTCGCGCTCTTCACCACCGAATGCAGCCCGCGTACCTTAGCTGCCACGCGATCGTCGTCCAGCCGGTCGATCACAGCTTCGCGGAACCACGCCGAGGAGATGGAGTAGGTCGAGGCAAACCCGATCTTCTGGACTTTCCGCTCTCCCGCGTCCTCGGTGTCGTCGGGGTCGCTGAGCCGCCGCTGGCGCTTCATCCAGTTCGCCGCCGCCAGCCGCTCGGCACGGTGGTGCTTCCGCGCCTTCGGCGGCGAGTCGGCCGCCGGCCAACGCGGACTCAGCGAGCACA
>JBOHCZ010000449.1:0-4689 GCA_050699195.1 Streptomycetales bacterium | reverse complement strand
CCGACGGCACCAGGTAGTGCCCGTCGCCCTCCCGCGCGAACACGTACGAGTACCCGACCGCGCCGTTTCCGCTGGGCCGGTTCTCCACCGTCACGTTGACGCCGGGGCGGACCTCCTCGATGCCCTTGGCCATGGCCCGGCCGAAGATGTCACTCCCGCCGCCAGGCGAGAACGGCACGACCATCGTCACGTCCTGGGTGGGCTCCCATCCGGCCCCGCCGGAGGACGACGCACCGCCCGTTCCCGTACCGCAGCCGCTGGCCCCCCCGAGGGCCAGGATCGCGGCCAGTAACCCGAGGCCACCGGCACGCGCGGTCCTTCCAGAACGCCTGGTTCGTCCACGCCAGAACACCGCCCACCGCCTTTCCGCGAGGCGTTGTGCCGTAAGGTGGCACGTGTGCCGTAAGAAGGTACGCGAACTTTAGGTTTTCGGCGGTCGGGAGTCAAGGCGTGCAGAACGTCGTGAACGCCCTGCGGGTGCTCGAGGAGGTGGCGACCCGCCAGCCCGTCGGAGTGAGTGAGCTCGCGCGGGCGCTTCGGCTGCCCAAGAGCTCGGTGCAGCGCTCGCTCCGCACCCTGCACGCGGCGGGCTGGATCCGGCCGGCCGGCAGCGGGCTCACCCGGTGGGCCCCGACCACCAAGGCACTGCACGTGGGCCGGCACGCCGCGAGTGAGCTCAGCCTCCGCGACGCGGCCGTTCCTGTCATGGAGGAGCTGCGCGGGCGGACCGCGGAAACCATCCACCTCATGGTCCCGGAGGGCGACACCATGGTGCTCATCGAACGCCTGGAAACCCCCAAGCCGGTGCGCATCATCATCCCGCTCGGCGGCAGCGCCCCCATCCACGCGTCGTCCAACGGCAAGGCCGTGCTCGCCAGCAGCCCGCCCGAGGAGATCCAGCGCGTGCTCGCCAGCACGCTGCCCCGCTATACGGGCACCACGATCGTGAACCATGGCGAGCTGCTCGCCGAGCTCTCCGGCATCCGGGCCCGCGGTTACGCGGTCAACAACGGGGAGTGGCGCTCCGACATCGCGGCCGTGGCCTCCGCCATCATCGGCGCCGAGGGTCGGCCGATCGCGAGCCTGTCCATCTCCACCCCGATCAACCGCATGCCCGAGGACGTCAAGCCGGTCTACGGCCAACTCGTGCACGACGCCGCAGGGCGGATCCGCTCCGCGCTCGGCTTCGCCCGGCCCTCGCGCTAGCCGCTCGACGAAGCGGGAGATCAGCCCGCGGCACTGGCGCCCTCGGCCTCCCGGTGGACCTCGCTCATGGTTTCCTCGGTTGCCCCGAGCATCCGCGAGATCGTCCGGGCCGCGTCGCGGGCCGGCGCCTCAAGGCGCTGCATCCGGGAGGCGGACATCCGCTGCTGGGGGGCGCTGATGCTCAACGCCCCCGCGACGGCGGCGGTGTGGTCGAAGATCGGCGCGGCGACCGTGTGGATGCCTGGCATGCGCTCCGCGAGCGAGGACGCGCATCCCTGGCCGCGGATCTCCGCGATCTCCGCTGCCAGCCGGGCGGCATCGGTGATCGTCGTCGGGGTCAGGCGCTGGATCGGCCGGGCGAGCACCGCCGCCCGGCGTTCGGGCGGCAGAAACGCGAGGATGGCCTTGCCGGGAGCCCCGTGGACGAGCGGGATGGGAACGCCGAGCTCGGTATAGCGCCGGTGCAGCGGCTGCCGGCTCTCGGCCTGGTCCACCACGACGCGTTCGTCGGTCGGCAGCAGCTCGTGCAGCCCCACGGTCTCGTCGACCTCGTCGCGCAGCCGCTGCATGACCGGTGAGGCCACCTCACGCAGGCGGGCGCTCACGCCGCCGCGTGCCAGCTGTGCCACCAGCGGGCCGAGCGAGTAGCGTCCACCGCTGATCGGCCGGAGCAATCCGTTGTCCGCCAGTGCGACCAGCAGCCGGTGGGTCGTGCTGACCGACAGGCCGGTACGCCGCGCAAGCTCGCTGACCCCGTGATCGGGCTGTTCGGGTCCGAAGCAGCGCAGCAGCCCGACGGCACGGTCGATGGACTGCACGCGGCTGGGCCCCCTGGCGTGCTCGACGCGAGGCGTTGACACCATGTGTACGCCTCTCTATCTTTCCGCAGGAAGGGATCTACGCGCCACAAAATACCACATTGCGGGAAGGACCTGAGGACCCGCTGGCCACGTCTCCGGGAGCGCTCTCCGTGATCGGCGGCATCGCGGTGGAGCGCGTTCCACCTCCGCGGGTACCATTCTCGTGGTGCTCTCCCTCGCGCTGCTGCTCAGCGTTCTCGGACGGTCGTGAATATGCCACTGGGACATCTCGGGGTGAACGTCAGCGATCTCAGCCGCGCCAAGGAGTACTACGACGAGTTCATGCCGCTGGTCTCGTACGCGCCGTTCTTCCACACCGGCGACCAGTTCTCGTACCGGCCGGCCGGCGAGAAGCCCGGGGCATGGATCTTCTTCTACCGGTCCGTCGAGCCCGGCGGGTACTCCCGGCACCGGCCGGGACTTCAGCACCTCGCGTTCACGGTCACGTCCCGTGCGGCGGTGCACCGGGCCCACGAGTGGGCGCGCGACAGAGGCGCCGAGATCCTGCACCTACCGAGGGAGTTCCCCGAGTACCACGAGGGCTACTACGCCACATTCTGGGTCGACCCCGAGGGATTCATGCTGGAGGTCGTCTGCCACCGCGACGAGGAGCCGGACAGCGCCAGCTAACGGGCCGCGGCTGCGGCTGTCGATCGAACATTCATTCCCTGCATGTCCTAATTGCGAGGTCCCTCCTGATATAACCGAGGTGGTCCTCCCCCGATGGCCCGATGGGAGACCTCCCACGGATCGCTCGTCCGCCCTGCGCGCACCACGCCCGCGCCGCGCCCTCGCGGCCGCCGGGGTTGTCGCGCTCACCGCCGCCTTATCGACCCTCCTGTCCACCGGGGCCGCGGGGCCCTCGGCCCAACGGCCTCGCCCGACGTCGTGCTGTCCGAGGTGTACGGGGTGGCGGCAACAGCGGCGCCCCGTTCGCGAACGACTTCGTGGAGCTCTACGACCGGAGCCCGGCAGCGGTGAGCGTGTCCGGCTGGTCGGTGCAGTACGCGTCCGCCGCCGACGCGGGCGGGGGTACCCAGCTCCCGGCGCCTGACGCGACCGGCACGACGAACATGTCGGCCACCTCGGGCAAGGTCGCGCTCGTCACCAGCACCACCGAGCTCACCTGCGGAGGCGACTGCGACACCGCGGCCGGGGTGCGCGACTTTCTCGGGTACGGGAGCGCCAGCGACTTCGAGGGCGCACCGGCGCCGGCGCTGTCCAACACGACGTCGGCGACGCGCACCGACCCCGCCGTCGACACCGACGACAACAGCGCCGACTTCGCCAGGGTGGGCCCCTCCCCGCAGAGCTCGGCGGGCGGGGGGCGACTGTAGCGTGGCCAGCAGGCCGGGCAGGTGGCCGATTTCACCCGGCAGATCCTCGCCATCGACCCGCAGGCGAGAGTCGTGGTCGCTGGTGACCTCAACGACTTCGAGTACTCCGCGGCCGTGCAGACCCTCGTGGGTGCCGGCCTGACCGACCTCCCGGGTACGCTTCCCGACGGGGAGCGCTACACCTACGTGTTCGAGGGGAACTCCCGGGTCCTCGACCACATCCTGCTGTCGTCGTCACTGGCCTCGGCTGCACACGGCTACGACGTGGTGCACGTCAACGCCGAGTTCGCCGACCAGCTCAGCGACCACGACCCACAGGTGGCACGCGCCTGACGCTGCCCTGAGCCCTGCCCTGAACGCTGCCGCGCCCCGGCCCGCCAGGCCGGGGCGGGCGGCCACGGTTATGCTCCCGCCAGTCACCGTCACAGGACCGCGGAGAGTCTGTGAGACGCAGCATCGGCAGCCGGTACGTCGCCCTGGATGTGCTTGGCCGGGGCGGCTTCGGCACGGTCTGGCTGGGCGAGGGGCCCGACGGCCCGGTCGCCATCAAGGTGCTGCGCGAGGAGCTGGCCACCGACCCCGATGTCGTGGCGCGCTTCCTGCGGGAACGATCGGTGCTGGTGCGGCTGCGCCACCCGAACCTGATCAAGGTGCGTGACCTGGTCGCCGAGGGAGAGACCCTCGCGCTGGTCATGGACCTTGTCGACGGCCATGACCTGCGCACCCACCTGCGCGAGCGGGGACCTTTACCTCCCGCTGACGCCGCCGAGCTGGTCGCGGCTGTCGCCGATGCCCTGACCGTGGCACACGGCACCGGAGTGGTGCACCGCGACGTCAAGCCCGAGAACGTGCTGCTGCGCTGCCGGGAAGGATCCCGGGAAGCAACACTGGTCCCGCTGCTCACCGACTTCGGTGTGGCGCGCCTGGTGGAGGGCCAGGGGCTGACCAAGTCCCACACCATCGTGGGCACGCCGAACTACCTCGCCCCAGAGATCGCCAGCGGCCGGGGCGCGGCCCCGGCGGCGGACGTCTACGCCGCGGGGATCCTGCTCTACGAGCTGATCAGCGGATGCACGCCGTTCGCTGCCGACCATCCGATGGCCGTACTGCGCGGCCACCTGGAGGACCACCCGCGGCGACCGCCCGGGGTGTCTGACCAGCTGTGGTCGGTCATCGCCGGCTGCCTCGCCAAGGACCCCGGTGCGCGCCCGGACGCCGCGACCCTCGCCGGGCGGCTGCGCGTGGGGGAGCATGCCGCGCCGACGGACGGGGCCCCGGCGTCAGAC
>JBOHCZ010000448.1:0-2268 GCA_050699195.1 Streptomycetales bacterium | reverse complement strand
CCGATGACGTCCGTGACTCCGCGGACGCGGCACCCGAAGGCGATCGGTCTTCCGGTGAGGGCGGGCCGCCCGACGGCGAGACAGGCGGGTCCAGGGGGGCCCGCGAGAAGGAGCAGGGCGGCTCGCCCACGCGACGGCGGAGGCGCCGAAAGCGGGGCTCGGCGGGGGAGGACGAGCAACCCCATCCGGACGACCCGCCCAACACGGTCGTGCGCGTCAGGGAGCCCCGGGAGCGCGACGAGGAGCCCGGCGAGGTTCAGAGCGTCAAGGGGTCGACCCGGCTCGAGGCGAAGAAGCAGCGCCGGCGGGAAGGCCGCGAGCAGGGCAGGCGACGGCCGCCCGTCATCACGGAGGCCGAGTTCCTCGCCCGCCGCGAGGCGGTCGACCGGACGATGGTCGTACGCCACGCCGGCGACCGCACGCAGATCGCGGTGCTCGAGGACGGTGTCCTCGTCGAGCACTACATCACGCACGAGAGCCACGCGTCGTTCGTCGGCAACGTCTACCTCGGCAAGGTGCAGAACGTGCTGCCCTCGATGGAGGCCGCCTTCGTCGACATCGGGAAGGGCCGTAACGCGGTCCTCTACGCGGGCGAGGTCAACTTCGACGCCGCCGACCTGGACGGGCAGCCCAAGCGGATCGAGTCGGTTCTCAAGCCGGGGCAGTCGGTCGTCGTACAGGTCACCAAGGACCCCATCGCCCACAAGGGGGCCCGGCTGACCAGCCAGGTGTCGCTCCCGGGCCGTTACCTCGTGTACGTCCCGCAGGGGTCGATGACCGGCATCAGCCGCAAGCTGCCCGACACCGAGCGGACCCGCCTGAAGTCCGCCCTGAAGAAGATCGTCCCGGAGGACGCCGGCGTGATCGTCCGGACCGCGGCCGAGGGCGCCTCCGAGGAAGAGCTGCGGCGCGACATCTCCCGCCTGGAGGGCCAGTGGGCGGAGATCGGGAAGAAGGCGAAGTCGGGGAACGCACCAGCCCTCCTCCACGGGGAGCCCGCCCTCACGGTCCGGGTCATCCGCGATATCTTCAACGAGGACTTCTCCCAGTTGGTCGTGTCGGGTGCCGACGCGTGGGACACCGTGCACGACTACGTGAGCAACGTCGCCCCGGACCTCGCGCCGCGGCTGTCGCGCTGGACGCCGGGCAAGGACGTGTTCGCGGAGTACCGCGTCGACGAGCAGCTGGCGAAGGCGCTGGACCGCAAGGTGTGGCTGCCCAGCGGTGGCTCGCTGGTGATCGAGCGCACCGAGGCGATGGTCGTCATCGACGTCAACACCGGGAAGTTCACCGGAAAGGGTGGGAACCTCGAGGAGACGGTCACGAAGAACAACCTCGAGGCTGCCGAGGAGATCGTGCGCCAGCTGCGCCTGCGGGACCTCGGTGGGATCATCGTCATCGACTTCATCGACATGGTCCTCGAGAGCAACCGTGACCTGGTCCTGCGGCGACTCCTCGAGTGCCTCGGCAGGGACCGGACCAAGCACCAGGTCGCGGAGGTGACGTCGCTGGGCCTGGTCCAGATGACGCGCAAGCGCGTCGGACAGGGCCTGCTCGAGGCGTTCTCCGAGACCTGTGACCGCTGCAACGGCCGCGGGGTGATCGTACGTACGGACAGCACCGTGTCGACGGCCCCGGCCGAGCGCCAGGTGAGGCGACGCCGCAAGGCCGCGCGGGGCGCCGCGCCGCCCCAGGAGGCCCAGGAGGCCCAATCTCCGGCGGAGGAGGGCGGCGCCGCCGAACCCACTGAGGCCGCGGACCTCGAGCGGGCGGATGAGCGGGATGCCAACGCCGCTGCGGTCGACGTGGCGGAGGTCGAGCCGGTGTCACTGCGCGATGAGGCGCCCCCTGAGGAACTCGCCGAAGCGGAGACCGGCGAGGCCGGGCAGCCCTCCGGGCACCGGGCCGGCAAGCGTGCCGCCAAGCGAGGCACCCGTGGGGAGTCCAAGGCACCTGCGAAGCGGGCCGACAAGCCTGCCGCCAAACGAGCGAGCAAGCGGAAGGGCACCACCGAGCCCAACCCGTCGTCGTGAGCCGTCCGGTCCGGGTGGGCACGGTGGACAGGGTGGGCCGGGTGGCTCCGGTTTGACCTGCTCGGAGCCAGGTCCGTAGGCTTATTCGGCGGTGCCTCGACGCACCTCGTTCTCGTGTGCCTGGATGGGCGGCGCAGGACCCCACTACGAGCAGAGAGTGAGTTCCGCGGTGTACGCGATCGTTCGCAGCGGCGGCAGGCAGCACAAGGTCGCGGTCGGCGACGTCGTCCAGGTC
>JBOHCZ010000447.1:0-9190 GCA_050699195.1 Streptomycetales bacterium | reverse complement strand
AGGACGACCTGCGCGACCCCTACGGCGGCTCACCCGCCGAACTCCAGGCCTGTGCCGAACGTATCCGCGAAGCCCTGCGCCAGCCGCTGCGTCGGCTGCTGCCCTGAGGGGCCGTTCCCCGTTCAGGTGCGGGAGCGCGATCGCGTCCGCGCCGCCGCAAGGTCGCGCAACCGCCCGGAGACGGCCGCCACGGCGGCCGCCACGAACACCAGGTCGAACACGATCTGCAGCATCACGACCGCCCTGGCCACCTGGCCGACGGCGTGCACGTCGCCGAAACCGATGGTCGCGAGGACGGTCACGGTGAAATACAGCGCGTCCGTGCGGGTATGCAGCCCCTCGAACTCGCCCGGGATCCGGGAGAGGACGACGTAGACGGCGGCGAAGAGCCCGATGACGAGGTAGAAGGCGACGAGCAGGGCCTCGAGGCCGGCGTCCCCCCGCAGATGCCGGCGGATCAGCAGCACGATGAACGCCACCAGGACCGCGGCGCCGACGAGGAACATCGCCGCACGCACGGCCACGGTCGTCGGCCCCTCGCGGACGTCGAGGGGAACGAGGTAGTACAGCGCGATCGCGAGGATTGCGCACGCGGCACCCCGGATCGCCACCAAAGGCCCGCCCCTCAGTGACAGCCTCACGCGCATCCCGGCCCCCGGGTACCTCGCCCCGACATCTCATCGACATCTCACGTGAGGTTTTGGGCGAGTCACCCTCGCCGGCGATAAATCCACCGGTTCAGGTGAATCGATAGGTATCGCCCCGGATGGACTCGCTGCCGTTGCTGGTGATGCCCATGGGGCAGGTGTTCACCCGTTCGGGTGAACGCTACGGCCGTGACGTTTTCCCCGCCCCGGCGTTATGAGGATCGCGAGCGTGTGATCACGCCGTGCAGGTCGCGGATGATCGCGACGTCTTTTCCACTTAGGCATGACTTGAGGTGTCCATGCGAGTGTTGGCCAAGAGAATGTCCGTGCTCGCGGTCCCGGCGGTGTCGCTGCTGCTGTACGGCGCAGGGCCTGCGTGGGCCGACGCGGGCGCGAGCGGGACGAGTTCGGGCTCTGGGGGGGTGGCCTCCGGCAACAACGGCAGCGTCGCCATCAACGCCCCGATCACCATCTGCGGCAACGGCATCGCGGTGATCGGCGTTGCCGAAGCCGACTGTGAGACCGCCGGCAGCGACGGTGCGTCGGCCTCCGGGTCGAGCAGCGACTCCGGCGGGGTGGCCTCCGGCAACAACGGCAGCGCTGCGGTGAACGTGCCCGTCACGATGTGCGGCAACGCCATCGCCGTTGTCGGCGTGGCCGAGGCCGACTGCGCCGCGGCCGGCGCGGGCGGCGGTGCGTCGGCCTCCGGGTCGAGCAGCGACTCCGGCGGGGTGGCCTCCGGCAACAACGGGAGCATCGCCATCAACGCCCCGATCACCATCTGCGGCAACAGTGTCGCGGTGATCGGCTCCGCCGACGCCGACTGTGAGAGCGCGGGCAGCGGCGACGCGTCGGCCGGCGGGTCGAGCAGCGACTCCGGCGGTGTCATCTCCGGCAACAACGGCGATGCCACGGTCAACGTGCCCGTCACGGTGTGCGGCAACAGTGTCGCGGTGATCGGCTCCGCCGAGGCCGACTGCGCGGCCCTGGGCGACGACCCGACGGACGAGCCGAGCGATGAGCCCAGCGACGAGCCGACCGATGAGCCCAGCGACGAGCCCAGCGACGAGCCGAGCGATGAGCCCAGCGACGAGCCGAGCGATGAGCCGACCGATGAGCCCACTGCTCTCCCCACGTCCAACGGTGGCGAGGACAACAACGCCGGCACCGAGATGAGCGACAACGGCGGACTCGCCCACACCGGCGCCACCGCCCTGCTCGCGGTGCCCGTCGGGCTGGCTCTGCTGGCGGGTGGCTACCTCCTCTACCGCCGCTTCCGCAACCCCACCACCACCGAGTAACCACAACACGAGAGTCAGGCACCACGCCGACTGGGCGCTCACCACACCGGTGAGCGCCCAGTCGGCGTTCGGGGCGATGAGGCCACCCACTACAGTCGTCGTTCGCGAACGCTCCCGGGACCCCGTTCCCGTGGAGACCCTGTTCCGGAAGCCCTGGGGGGCGAGGCGAAGGAGGCGGCATCTCGCGCAACGGATCGCAGGCACGGCGGGCCGCACTGGTGGCCAACGTGCACTCCCGTACCGGCAGCAGGGCCTTCTCCGAGGCCCTCGACCTGCTGGGGAAGCTGGGCGTCCCGATCAGCGCGACCTACCCGGTGCGGGACCCGGGCCGGCTCCCCGAGACGGTCCGCGAGGTCCTCGACGAGGGCCACGACCTGCTCATCCTGGGCGGTGGCGACGGCACGGTGAGCTCCGTCGTCGACTTCCTGGTCGGCCACGAGGTCGCCCTCGGGCTGCTTCCGCTGGGCACCGCCAACGACTTCGCCCGGACGCTCGGGATTCCCTTCGAGCTCGAAGCCGCCTGCCGGGCCATCGCTGACGGCCAGGTCGTCGACGTCGATCTCGGTCTGATCGGGCACAACTACTACGTCAACGTCGCCTCGGTCGGCATGAGCGCCGGGGTCACGCAGGCACTGTCCCCCACGCTCAAGAAACGGGCAGGCAAGCTTGCGTACTCGCTCGCGACCGTGTCGGCGTTCGCCAAGCACCGGCCGTTCTCCGCCCGGCTCACTTTCCCGGACGGTGACCACACGCCCGTGCAGTACCACCGGCTGCTCCAGATCGCGATCGGCAACGGGCGCTTCTACGGAGGAGGCATGGTCGTCTCCCCCGAATCGGGCATCGACGACAGTGCGCTCGACGTCTATGCGGTCGAGCGCGGCAGGTTCCGGGACCTCGTCGACATCGCACGCCGGATAAGAAGCGGCGATCTCCTGGGGGCGGCGGGAGCACACCAGTTCCGCACGACCCGGATCCACCTGGAGACCGACCCGGTCATGCCGGTGAACGTGGACGGCGAGCTGGTCGCCCACACCCCGCAGATGTTCTCCCTCGCCAGGAACGCCCTCCACGTCATCACGCCGCAGGGGTCCTCTGCCGCGCGCCGCGACTCCTTCTGACTGGGTACTCCCCAGCGGGTGCCGCCACCCGAGCAGTCCCCCGCGTACCAGGCCGCGCGCTGTCCCGGCTTGCTCGCGCCTATCCCCAGCCATACCAGCTATTGAGGTTCGGACTGGAACGCACGATAATGCCGGCGCAATCACGGTTCCGTGAATGCCCGAGTTCCGCGTGGGGAGTGCAACGTGGCAGAGCGCACCGTGCCAAGAAAGGACCTTGAGGAGGCGCTCAGGGAGGCTGCGCGGGCTGCGGCGCGCCTGAGCCTGATGGGCGCTCTCGGCTTCGGGGTCGCCCTGCTGACGGGTTCCACCCTCGCACGCCAGGACGGCTTCTTCTCCGCCGGCTTCGGTCTCGAGACCGTCCTGTTCTTCGGCGGCCTCGGCGGGGGCGTTCTGTTCACGGTGCTCGCGCTGCGTGCTTCCAGGATGGCCCGGATTTGCCGGGAACGCCTGGCACAGCAGCCGAGGCGCGGCTGATGATCCGATGATCGGCCCCGTACCTTCGCCGCCCCCGGCCGGACATACCTGGTCGGGGCTACCGACGCGGCCGGTTTTTCATCGGGCGACCGGATGGTTGGACCTGGACCCGGAAAGGGGTCTGAGTAGACGTGGATACAGCTGCTTGGGTATGGCTTTTCGCGGGCCTGTACTGGGCCTACTGCCTCTTCTGGGGCTTCAAGGGATTCTTCTGGGCGAAGACCTCGTCCAGGTGGTCGATCGCGGACCGGGGATTGCCGATGTGGCTTTTCATCCTCGCCGCGACGGCGACATCGTTCAGCGGCTGGACGTACGTCGGCCACCCGGGCCTCATCGCCCTGGAGGGGCTCTCGTACGCGTTCGCTTCCTTCTACGTGTTAACGATCCCCATCACGGCGACGTTCTTCGCCAAGCGGCTGTGGCTGCTCGGCAAGCGGTACGAGTTCGTCACGCCTGGTGACCTCTACTCGTACTACTACGGCGCCGAGCGCGGCTGGGGCGAGGTGGTCCGCGCCCTCATCGTGCTGATCGCGTTCCTGTACAGCTCCTTCTACACGGCCGTGCAGCTGGTCGCCGCAGGCCAGATCTTCAGCGTGACGACAGGCGTCCCGGTGCTGGTCGGAAGCGTCTTCCTGGCCGCGATCGTGTACTTCTACGTCGCCGCGGGCGGGTTGCGCAGCACCGCGTGGGTCGACGCCCTGCAGGCCGGGCTGCTGTGGATCGGCATCATCCTCATCGGCGCGGTGGTCCTCAACCACTTCGGCGGCTGGGATCCGTTCATGGAGCGGGTCAACGGGCTCGGGGAGAGCTTCCTCACGGTGCCCGGCGCCTGGGACCCGTCGGTGATCGGTGAGGCCAAGTGGACCGGCGTGTTCCAGCTCACCTACATGTTCGCCCTGATGGGGATCATGGCCTCCCCGGCCTTCCACATGTGGACCTTCGCCAACCGCGATCCGCGGCCGTTCCCCTGGCAGCAGGTGTTCGCCTCGACGCTGTTCATCGGCTTCGCGCTGTTCTTCTTCACCGCCATCCAGGGCCTCGGTGGGCAGTTGCTGCTGCAGGACGGCGTGATCTCCGCGGAGAGCGACTCGGAGTTCGTACCCGGGATCATGCGCGAGCTGATCGGCGGACCGCTGGCGGGCTTCGTGGTGGTCGGTGCGCTCGCAGCGATGCAGTCCACCGGCGCTGCCTACATGGGCACCGGCGGGGCGATGCTGATGCGCGACGTCTACGTCCGCTACCTGCGGCCCGACGCCGGGCACGCGGAGCAGATCTGGGTCGGACGGCTGCTCGTGCTCGTCATCGTCACCGTCGCCATGGTGGTGGCTTTCACCAACACCAGGGCACTGGTATTGCTCGGCGGCCTGGCCACGGCGTTCGGTTTCCTGCTCTACGTACCGCTGATCGATGTTCTCTTCCTGCGCAGGTTCACCGGCGCCGCGATGGCGGGTGCGCTCGGTCTTGGCATCGTCGCGGTCATCGTGACCTACGCGTTCGAGGGCTACCAGTACCCGCTGAACCTGCACAGCGCGGCATGGGGCGGCATCGTGGGCTTCTCCACCGCGTTCCTGGTCACCGCCCTTACCAAGCGGGGCGAGCGGAACAACCTCGAGGTCAGCGCGGTCCGCAACGAGATGGCGAGCTGGCTCACCGACATCGACCGGCCCACGGCGTCCGAGCGCTCGTGGCGCAAGGTGATGTGGGTGGCGACACCGGTCTGGTTCATCTTCGCGATCGGCCCGGGCATGGTGTTCGCCAACAACTTCATCAGCATCGCGGGCATGCCGCCGGTGTGGTCCTGGCAGATCGTCTGGTGGATGCTGGGCCTGTTGATGATGTGGGGGCTGGCCTTCAAGGCCGGCCTGTCCCGCCCGATGCCCGAGATGATCGAGCGGGCCTTCGCCGAGACCAATCCGGTCATCAAGGAGGTCGGCCTGCGCCGGGCCCCGCGTGCCACCGCGGGCGAGGCGGCCGGATCGACCACCAGCGGCAGCTGACCCCTGGACTACCGGAACCAGCCATTCTGCCGGATAAGCTGGACAATAAGGGAGGTGCCGGAAGTGGCACTCGAAGACCGACTCATCGCGCTGTCGATGGGCCTCATCGTCGTGTGGCTCGTCGTCCTTGGAACGGTTTTGTAAAGAGGCGATCTCCATGCCCGTCGCACTGCCGGATCGGACCCTGCCGGATCGGACCCTGCCCGACCTGGGGGAGCTCGATTTGATGCTTCACGAGACGACGCGGCCGGCGGCGGCCGCGGGCCCCACGTGGGCCCTCGGCGCGTCCCGCGTCCCCACAGATGGTGACGGCGACGGCCCTGACGGCCGTGCCGCAGGGTACGGCGGCGAGGGCAGCCCCGCTCCCCGCGGGGTGCCCCGCGGGATCGCCGTGGTGCTGGTGGTCTTGCTGGCCGGCCTGCTCACGTTCTTCGGGATGCTGTCACAAATCTGGGCGAACATGTCAGGGGCCCAGCTGCCAGGTGCCTGACGCACCCTCGATGAGGCCGCCGCAGGCCGCACACCACCGGCGCTGAACGCTGTCGCGACGCCGCCCTCTCCGCTAAGGTCCTGCCCATGCCTGACAACGAGCTCGACCCCGCAGCGAGCACGGCGCAGTTCCGCGCCTACGTCGAGGATGACGAGCCCCAGCGTCCCGTCGCGCAGGAGACCCGCGGCTCCCGCGGCATCGTGTACGTGGCCATCGGCCTCGCGGCCGTCGCCATCCTCGCCTGGCTGCTCCTCAGCCGCTGACACCTGCCCGGCCTTTCGGCGCCCGCGTCCGCGCCGACACGCGGTGCGGCATGACGCCTGGTTCTGCCGATCTTGGCATTTCCGCCCCCTCAAGTGCGGACGTGAGGGCGGAAATGCCAAGATCGGCGGTGCCCCTCGCCGCCCCGGAAAGTGGAAGGAGGCCTCTGTGGAGTCCCCGATCTCGATTTCCGTTGCCCAGGAGGCCGATGGTTGCGCAGTGATCGCGGTGTCCGGCGAGGTCGACCTCGGTAACGCCGACAAGCTGCGATCCTGCCTGCGTGACGTCGAGCAGCGAGGGCACCGTACCGTGGTCGTGGACATGTCCGGGGTCACGTTCTGCGACTCGTCATGCCTATCCGCGCTGGTCGCTGCGCACCGGGCGGTACGTTCTCTCGACGGCTCGCTGCGGCTCGCCGCCCTCCAGCCGTCAGTGCTCAAGGTTTTCCGCATTGCGGGTCTGATCAAGGTTTTCGACATCTACGACACGGTGCAGCAGGCCACCGCAAAGCAGTGAGCTTCCTCTGACGCGTCGTCAGGACGCGGGTCACTCCTGTGCGTCGAAGATATGAGTGCCGAAACGCCACACCGTGAACAGGTCGCGGGCCCCCTGGCCGAGGTTGTCCGCGCCGAAGTCGACGTGCTCGAAGGAGCTCACCGTCAGGGTCGTCGCCTCCGGCATGGCCCGGTCGAGCCGCGACAGCTCCGCATGCGGGACGACCGGGTCGTCGCGGGCGTGCATGGCCACCACCGGGGTGGACAGCCGTGCGGCGACGGTCGCCGGCGAGAAGCGCGCCAGCGCCGCACGTGCCCGGCGGTCCAGGCGGTCCGTGAGTGCCCGGGTACGAGTGGGGTCGTCGTGGGTCACGAACGCGTGCACGGCCCGGACGTCGCGCGGCAGCTCCCCGGGCCGCGCGCGGTTGTGGAAGGCCGCCGACAGCTGCGGGCGCTCGCCGGGCTCCACCAGCCGGTACGCCAGCTTGCGCAGCACGATTCTGGTATCGGGATGCGGACTCCACGGCACCCGCCGCCCGCCGACCAGGGAGGCGCCGGTGCTCAGCGCCTGGACGAGCCCGACCGTCCGGTAGTAGGAGCCGAAGGTCGCCACGAGGGCGACGCTGCCGCGGATCCTGCGGTCGGCGGACGCGACCAGGCCGTACGATCCGCCGAAGGAGAAGCCGAGCAGCACCGCATCACCCTCGACGGCGGGCAGCCTCCGCAGCGCTGCCACCGAACGCACCACGCGGCCGATGTCGCCGGGATCCACCTCGAGCCGATGCAGGCGCAGGTCAGGTACGTATACGATGCGGTGCCCGCGGGCCAGCGCCCTGGCCAGTCCGACGACCCGCGGGTCGTTCTTCCCCTCGCGGGTGGCCCCGGCGAGGACAACCACCGCGGGCGCCCGCTCCCCCGGCGTGTAGAGGTGGCCGCTGACACCCCCGAGCTCGACGGTCCGCCGCTCGACGCTCGCGGCGAACGGCCTCGGGAGGTCGGCTCCGAGGGCCTCCGCCATGGTCGCCGCAGCCTTGCCGCGGGCCTGCACGGGAGGCAGGAGGGCCAGCCCGAACACGATCACGACGATGCCGGCGAAAACGGCCAGCCGCCTGCTGCGCAGCACGCTGCGGGCCTTCTCATGCGGCGCCATGATCCTCGACCACGCCTTCCGTCGGCTCTCGCCACCTAGGATGCGGCACTCCGCCCGCCCGGCCCCACCGATATGTACCTCACGGTGAACTCCCCGCGTGCGCCCCGCCCATATGTACATATTGGCTGGGTGGCATGCGTCAGCGTCTCAGGCGTCAGCATCGAACGCTGGCCCCATGCTCAGTACCGTCCCTGCAGCGGCGCCGCGGTCTGCCGCGACCGCGACCTCACAGGTGCCGGGACCACCAGTCCAGGATCGCCTCGAACCGGGCGGCGCGATGGCTCGGCAGCCCGGAGCGGGACAGCTCGTGCCCCTCGCCGGGGAACAGCAGGAGCTCGGTCTCGGCGCCGCGCAGCCTGAGCGCGACGTAGAGCCGCTGGGCCTGCTCGACCGGGCATCGCCAGTCCTGCTCGGAGTGGATGATCAGCAACGGCGTGTCGATCTTGCCGGCGTAGGTCAGCGGGCTCTGCGCCGCCCGCTGCTCCGGGTCCGTACCGAACACCTCGTCGGGAAACTCCCAACCGCAGTCGCTCGACCCGGCGAAGCTGTCGATGGCGTTCAGGGCCCGCTCGCTGATCGCCGCCCGGAAGCGGTCGGTGTGGGCGGTCAGCCAGGTCGTCATGTACCCGCCGTACGAGCCGCCGAGCACGCCGACCCGCCCGGCGTCCGTCGCCGACGATGTGGCGGCCGTGGGCCGCCCCGTAGCCGGACGAGCCGCGCGGGTTGCCCATCACCACGGCGTAGCCCGCGCCCGCGTACACCTGCGCCTCGTCGAGGAGCCGCCACCCGTACTGGGTGAACGGCCCGCCGTGGATCATCAGCAGCACCGGATGCGGACCGGCGCCCTCCGGCCGCACCACCCAGCCGTGCACCGGGTACCCATCGGGTGCGCTCGCCTCGATCTCGGCCATCGGGTGGACGCCGCGCGCAGCCAGCTCGGCGCCGAACGAGGTCAGCACCCGTTCGTCGCCGTCGCGGACCGCGATGAGCTCACCGGCGGTCGCCGTGTCGGCGACCGCCGCGACCAGCCCGCCGCCAGCGACGGCATACCCCTGCACCTGCCGATGGCCGGCCAGCACGGGCCGCGGCTCGCCGCCGCCGTAGGGGGCGAGGAGCAGCTCGACCGCGCCGCGGTGCTCGTCCGCGAACAGCACGCCCTGGGCGGTCGGCTCGATGGGACAGGCGTCCGGGACGCGGTAGCGCTCGGGGTCGGTCAGCCGGCGCGGCTCGGCCGACCCGTCGGCCGGCACCGACCACA
>JBOHCZ010000446.1:0-8729 GCA_050699195.1 Streptomycetales bacterium | reverse complement strand
CCTCAGCCGCGCTCTCGGTCCCGGTCTCCGGCGGCGCGGACGCGGGCTGCCCGCCGCCGGCCACGGCCTCGAGGAGCGCTACCGCCTCCCGGGCGCCTAAACGCTCGGCGGGGTCCTTGCGGAGCAGCCCGTCGAGCACCGCCTCCAGAGGGCCGGCCAGCTCCGCCGGATCAGGCTCGTCGTTGACCACCGCCGTGAGGGTCGGCAGCGCGGCACCGCGTTCGTGGGGGGCTCTGCCTTCGACCGCGGCGTAGAGCGTCGCGCCGAGCGACCACAGGTCCGACGCGGATCCGATCGTCCTGCCGCGGGCGCGCTCCGGGGCGATGTAGGCGGGAGCGCCGAGCAGCATCCCGGAGGCGGTCAAGGAGGGGTCACCCTCGACGCTCGCGATCCCGAAGTCGGTGAGCACCGCCCGGCCATCCGGTGCGAACAGCACGTTGCCAGGCTTCACGTCGCGGTGCAGGATGCCGGCCGCGTGGGCCACCCGCAGGGCGGCGAGCACCTGCAGCCCGATCGCGGCGACCCGCCGGTAGGGCAGCGGGCCGTCCTCACGGATCACCTCGGCGAGCGAGCGGGAGGGCAGCAGCTCCATGACGATCCAGGGGCGGCTGTCCTCCTCCACGACGTCGTAGACCGTGACCACGCCAGGATGGCTGAGGCGGGCCGCCGCGCGGGCCTCCCGGAGGGTGCGCTGCCTGAGGGTGCGCACCTCCCCCTCGGGAAGCTGCGGCGGCAGCAGGACCTCCTTGACCGCGACCTCGCGGCCCAGGGTCGTGTCGAGGCCGCGCCAGACGATCCCCATCCCGCCGCGGCCGAGCTGCGCGTCGAGCCGGTACCGCCCGGCGAGCACCCGCTCGCCCGGATCACCCTCGGAAGCCATCGCTATCCCCGTACCCGGTTCTCCTTCGAGCCCACACCTGATCGGGCACCCCGCGCCCCCACCAGATCACTGGTCCCGGTGCGGGTCGGTGATACGGGCGAAGGCCTGCAGGTTCGCCAGCGACTCACCGCGCTTCCGCCGCCATCGCCACTCCCGCCTGATGGCTGTCGCGAAGCCCAGTTCGAGGAGCCTGTCGAAGCTGCCGTCCGCGTACTCCAGCACCGCCCCCAGCAGCCGGTCGAGCTCGTCGGCCGTCACGGCGGGCAGGGAGACCTTGCCCACCAGGTAGACGTCGCCCAGGTGGTCGACAGCGAACGCGACGCCGTACATCCGCGCGTTGCGCTCGAGCAGCCAGCGGTAGACGCGCTCGTGGTTCTCGTCCGGGCGCCGCACGACGAAGGCGTTGAGCGAGAGGCTGTGGGAGCCGACCACAAGGGAACAGGTGGTGGCGAGCTTGTGGGTACCGGGCAGCGTCACGGCGAACGTGCCGGCCGCGGGCTCCTCCCAGTCGAGCTCGGCCTCGTCGAGAACCCGGCGGACCGTCTCGATCACGCCCTCCGACCCGCTCACCGACTCGCTCACCGGCCGACCGCCAGCGGCTCCTCGGCGGCCAGCGACTCGATCGCCTCGCCGTACACGTCGAGCATCCGGGCCGCCGTCACCGGCCATCCGAACCGCGCGGCGTGGACCACCGCGGACCGGGAGAGCTCACGCCTGCGTGTGGCGTCGTTGACCAGCGTGTGCAGGTAGCGCGCGTAGTCGTCCGGGTCATGGCCCTCGACGAGATACCCCGAGACGCCGTGGCGTACGGCGGTACGGAGGCCGCCCGCGGCGGATGCGACGACCGGGGTGCCGCACGCCTGCGCCTCGAGGGCCACCAGGCCGAACGACTCGTTGTAGGAGGGGACCACGGCAACCGTCGCCGCGCGGTACCAGTCGGCGAGCGCCTTCTGGTCGACCGGCGTGTGGAAGCGCACGACGTCGTCGACACCCAATGTGGTCGCGAGGTGCTGGAGGTGCGTGGGCTCGGCGAGGCCGCTGCCGCTCGGCCCCCCGACGACGGCGACGGCAAGCCTGTACCGCAGCCCCGGGTCGGCCTCGAGCATCCGCGCGGCGGCGCGGAGCAGGACGTCGGGCGCCTTGAGCGGCTGGATGCGGCCGGCGAAGAGCAGGACGGCGGCGTCGCGCGGCAGGCCGAGCCGGCCACGTGCGGCCAGCGTGTCCCCGGGCTGGAACACGTCGAGGTCGACGCCCGGGTTGACGGTCGCGACCCGGGTCGGATCGGCACCGTAGAGCCGGGCGAGAGACCCGGCCTCCTCCTCGGTGTTGGCGACCAGCTGATCAGCGGCCTCGACCACCTGCGTCTCGCCGATCACCCGCGCGGTCGGCTCCGGCGTGTCGCCCTGAGCGAGAGCGGCGTTCTTGACCCGCGCCATGGTGTGCATGGTGTGCACGAGGGGGACCCCCCAGCGTTCCTTCGCCAGCCAGCCCACCTGGCCGGACAGCCAGTAGTGGGAGTGCACCAGGTCGTAGTAGCCGGGCTCGTGCATCGCCTCGGCCCGCAGCACGCCGGAGGTGAAGGCACACAACTGCGCCGGCAGGTCCTCCTTGGACAGCCCCTCGAAGGGACCGGCGGTCACGTGCCGCACGAGGACCCCGGGCGCGATCTGCACCGCGGGAGGCAGGTCGCTGCGCGTCGCGCGGGTGAAGATCTCGACCTCGATGTCGAGCGCGGCCAGCCGCTTGGAGAGCTCGACAATGTAGACGTTCATGCCGCCTGCGTCGCCGGTGCCCGGCTGGTCGAGCGGCGAGGTGTGGACGCTGAGCGTCGCGATGCGACGCGGCAGGCTGCGGGCGGAACGGCGGTGTGGGAAGGGACGGCTCTGGCGGCGGGGCCGGGTGACGGGCGTGACCACACCCGTACGGTCGGTGCTCACCCGATGACCTCCTCCGGGCGGGTAGTTGTCGCTGGGCGCCCGTCAGTTGCGCAACCCTAGCGGGCCGCCGCCCATTCCCAGGACGGGGTCACCCCAGCGCCCGCAGCGCGTCCTCGATGGCGCGGTGGAACGTCGGGTAGGCGTAGATCATGTGACGCAGCCGGTCGACCGGCACCGCACCGTGGACGGCCACGGCGAGGGACCCGAGCACCTCCCCGCCAGTGGGTCCCGCGGAGGTGGCACCCACGAGCACGCCGCGATCGGCGTCGGCGACCAGCTTGATCACCCCGTCGTTGCCCGCCTTGTGGATCCACCCGCGGGCGGACGCCGGTACCCGTGCCACCCCGGTGGCCACCCGCAGGCCGACGTCGCGCGCCTGTTCCTCGGTGAGCCCCACCGCGCCGATCTCGGGGTCGGTGAACGTCACCCGCGGTACCGCGCGGTAGTCGGCGGGCGGGCCTGTCCTGCCGAGGATGTCGCGGGTCGCGATCCGGGCCTGATACATCGCCATGTGCGTGAAGGCTCCGTGCCCTGTGACGTCGCCGACCGCCCACACCCCCTCGCCCGCGCGCATCCGGTCGTCGACACCGACCGCGGGGGCGAGTGGGTCGAGGCCTATGGTCCCGCCGTCCAGCGAGGCCAGATCGGCGCAGCGGCCGACGGCGACCAGCAGCCGCTCGCCGGTCAGCTCGCCGCCCTCGTCCAGCGTGGCGGCGAACCGGCCGCCGCCATGGTTCACGGCGGACGCCTGTACTCCGGTACGCACGGCGATGCCGTCCGCCTCCAGGGCCACCCGGGCCAGAGCGGAGGCTTCCGGCTCCTCGACCGACAGCAGCCGGTCGCGTGCCTCCACCACGGTCACGGCCACGCCGAACCTGGCGTACACCTGCGCCAGCTCCAGCCCGACGGCACCGCCGCCGAGCACCAGCAGCGAGCCAGGCAGCACATCAGCCTCGATCGCCTCCCGGTTCGTCCAGTACGGCGTCGCGGCGAGCCCGTCGATCGGCGGGACGACCGGCACGGTCCCGGTCGCGACGACCACGGCCCGTCGCGCGGTGAACACCTCGCCTTCCACCACGACCCGTCCCGGCCCGGCCAGCCGTCCGCGGCCGCGGACGAACCGGCCGCCCTTGCCGGTGAACCGCTCGACGGCCACCCGGTCGTCCCAATCGTCGGTGGCCTCGCGCCGGATCCGCTCGGCGACCGGACCCCACTCCGGCGTCACGGCCGCGTGGCCCGCCATGCCTTCGACCCGCCCCGCCTCCGCCAGCAGGTTGGTCGCCCGGATCATCATCTTGCTGGGTATGCAGCCCCAGTACGGGCACTCGCCGCCGACCAGGCCGGCCTCGATGCCGACCACGTCGAGGCCGGCCTCCGCGAGCTGCCCGGCGACCTCCTCACCACCGACGCCCATGCCCACGACGACGGCATCCACCTGATGCTGAGCCATTCCTACCCCCTCTGTCCTGTGCGGGTCGCGGGCGGCCCCTCAGCCCGGCTGCGCGCCGAGCCCAGCGGCGAACGCGTCGTAGACCTCACGCGAGAACAGCACGAAACGCGCCTCGCGGACCCGCGTCCCGGTCTCCCGTACGGTCTCGATCGCGATGCGGGCGGCGTCGTCGACCGGCCAGCCGTACACCCCCGCGGAAACGGCCGGAAACGCCACCGTCCGCGCGCCGAGCTCGTCGGCGACGCGCAGCGATTCGCGGTAACACGATGCGAGCAGATGCGAGCGGTCCTCCGATGTCGCATACAACGGCCCGACCGTGTGGATCACCCAGCGGGCCGGCAGGTTCCCGGCGGTGGTCGCGACGGCCCCGCCCGTCGCGAGACCGTCGGGGTGGGTCGTCGCACGGACCTGCTTGCACTCCGCCAGGATCGCGGGACCGCCGCTGCGGTGGACGGCCCCGTCGACCCCGCCCCCGCCCATCAGCGTGGAGTTGGCGGCGTTGACCACGGCGTCGACCTCCTGCTCGGTGATGTCGCCCTGCACCAGCGTGATGTCCATGGCTCCTATGATCCCGCGCGCACCCGCTCCTGGCCGAGCCGCGAGTGGCGGTACCCGTAGAACGCGTAGACCAGGCACCCCAGCACGAACCACGCGGCGAACCGCAGCCACGTCACCGGCGCCAGGAAGGTCACCAGCCACAGCGAGAAGACGATGCCGATCACGGGCACCACAGGCATGCCGGGACAGCGGTAGGTTCGCGGCAGGTCCGGCTGGCGGTGGCGGAGCACGATCACCGCCGCGCAGACGACGACGAAGGCGAGCAGGATCCCGATATTGGTGAGCTCGGCGACCTCCTCGATGGGCAGCAGCCCGGCGAGCACCGCCGAGACGACGCCGATGATCCAGGTCGGGCGGTGCGGCACGTGACGGCGGGGGTGGGTCTCGGCGAACCAGCGCGGCAGCAGCCCGTCACGGCTGATCGCGTACCAGATGCGCGACGCGCCCAGCATGAACGAGAACAGCACGGTGATGATGCCGGCGATCGCGCCGACCGCGATGACCGTGGCGAAGGTCTGCAGACCCACGTCGGCGAACGCGTTGGCGAACGCGCTCTGCGCGTCGAGGTCGGGGTAGGGCACCATCCCGGTCAGCACCGTGGCCGCGAGCAGGTACAGCGCCATCGCGATGGCGAGCGACAGGATGATCGCCTTGGGGAGGTTGCGCTGGGCGTCCTTCGACTCCTCGGCCGCCGTGCTCATCGCGTCGTACCCGAAGACCGCGAAGAACACCGTCGCCGCGCCGGTGATCGCCCCGCCGACGCCGAAGGGGAAGTACGGGTTGAGGTTGCCGTCCGAGACGAAGAAGGCTCCGACGACGATGACCGCCACCACGATGGCGATCTTGACGAAGACCAGGAACGTCTCCACCCGCGCGCTGGTCCTGATCCCGAGGTTGAGCAGGTAGGCGATGAGCAGGCACAGGATCATGGCGAACAGGTCGACCACGTGCCCGCCGCCAGTCCCGGGCGCGCCGAGTGTCCAGACCGGCAGGTCCAGGCCGAGCTGCTCGACCAGGAACGCGAAGTACCCCGAGATGCCGATCGCGACGACGGCGACGATCGCGGTGTACTCCAGCAACAGGTCCCACCCGATGAGCCAGCCCGCGAACTCGCCCAGCACGGCGTAGCCGTAGGTGTAGGCCGACCCGGCCTGCGGGATGAGCCCGGCGAACTCCGCGTAGGAGAAGGCCGCGGCGGCGCTCGCGATCCCCGCGATGATGAAGGAGACGGTGACCGCCGGACCCGCGGTCTCCTTCGCCACCGCACCCGCGAGGGCGAAGATGCCCGCACCGATGATGGCACCAAGACCGATCGCGGTGAGCTGCCACAGGCCGAGGCTGCGCTCGAGGCCCTCGCGCGCCGTGTCGAGCTCCGGTCCGCCGATGGGCTTGCGGCGGAAGATCCCCGCACCGGCGCTGAGCCCGGGCGGTGTCGTCTGCGATGACGGGCTCATGTCACTCCCTGGTGGGACAGGGCCGTTCCGAGCTGTGAGCGCGCCCATGCTACGACGTTCCGTACCGCTCCGGCTACACTCCGCGATCGAGCGTCCCGACGGGTCGCTAGGCTAGGGATCTACTCGGTGGTCGACAAGCCGGACTTCGCGCTGATCATTCCCGACGAGGAGGGCGGCTTCCACCTCGTCGAGGAGTACCGGTATCCGGTCCGCCGCCGCACCTGGGCGTTCCCGCAGGGCACCTTGCCCGACCGGGAGGACGGTGACCCCGAGGAACTGGCCAGGACCGAACTCGCCCAGGAAACCGGCCTACGAGCCGGGAGGCTCGCTTCACTCGGGTTCCTGCACTGCTCCCACGGCACCAGCGGCCACGGCTGCCATGCGACATCCTCGACGACTCCACCCTCGCCGCCTACCTGCTCATGCAGTTGCACCGCCAGCGCAGGTAGCCTTCCCCAAGCCGAATGCGTTGTGCGAGGGGCTACGGCTCCGGAAGGCGGATGCGCAGGCGGCGGAACCCTCGGCCCTTGTTCTCCACCTTGACGACGTCGATCGCGCCGATCGCGGCGGTCGACGCGACGTGCGTGCCGCCGTCGGCCTGGGTGTCCAGGCCGACCACGTCGACGATCCTGACCTCCCGCAACTCGGGGGGCAGCAGGTTCGTCGCGGTGCGGATGATGTCGGGGATCTGAAAGGCCTCGTCGCGCGGCAGCACCTTGATGTCGATGCGGCGGTCGGCGGCGACCTCCCGCGCGCACGCCTCGGCGACGTGGTCCTTGAAGCCAGGAGGCACGTCGGGGAGGTTGAAATCCATCCGGGCCTCGAGCGGCTCCATGTCCATAACTTAACGGTGTCTCTGATAGGCCACCCAGAGGGACCCTGGCTATGGATGGCACCTGGCGAGTTTCTCGATGGTTTGTGAAGGCTGGCGCTGCCGCAGCCATCGCAGCCGTCGCCACGATCAACCCGGCGCCGCAGCCCGCCGCCGTGCACGTCAACCTTCCCGGTGCGACCCGGGTGTACGTGGTCAACCACGCAGGCCAGCAGTGGAACGTCGCGAAGGCCGTGAGGCTGTGGGACCGCTCGCGGGTCGTGGACATCCGCCGGGCGCCGGCCTGCCCGAACCTCGCCTACTGCATCACCTTCACCCGGGTGCACGGCTACCGGTCGTGGGCCGGCAAGACCACCTACCGACCTCACGGCGTGCTGATCCGTATGGCGACGTATTGGGGGCCCCGCTACTCCGACTTGTCGAAGATCGGAACTGTCGCGAAGGTCGGGCTGGCGGCGGCCGGTGTGGTGGCCCTGGGCAGCGGCACTGCCGTGGCCTCCCACCTCGTGACATCTGCCGAGATCAAGAACCAGACGGTGCGGGGTGTCGACGTTCACCGCGGCGCCGTGGGCACCTCCGAGGCGCGTGACCACGCGCTCGGCTGGTGGGACATCCGGCTCGACACGCTTCGGGAGGACAACCTGGCACCCGAGGTGCGGGACAAGCTCAACCAGCTGCAGGGCCCGCAGGGTGAGCCTGGTCCGCAGGGCGACCCTGGCCCGGCTGTGGCGTCGTTCCAGTTCACCCAGGACGGTGTGACGTTCGTGTGCACCGACTCTGACGGTGACCTGGCGTACGAGTGCGCGGAGCAGCCGCCGGCCGAGTAGACGACGAGACAGCAGGCAGCCCCCCGGAAAGAGGCCGGGGGGCTGCGTCTATGTATCGGGCTCAGTCTCGCGGTCGAGGTACGCCTGCAACGCGTTCATGATCAGCGCCGACATGGGGAGCCTGCGGGCACGCGCCTAGACCTCGGCGCGCTCCCACAGCGTGAGGTCCTCGTCGCGGACGTACACGGATACCTGCCTCCCCACGTAGGTGAAGCTAGTGTCCTGCGCCGGTAGTTCGTCGTTAGATCTTTTATTGAGTGATTCTCTTGATGTGCCCGGGTTGCGTCGTCGTGGTCCGAGGTTGCAGCCGTTGCTGCTCGCTGGTGAGGAGCGGGCGGTGTTGGAACGGTGGACTCGTCGGGCGAAATCGTCGCAGGCGTTGGCGTTGCGGGCGCGGATCGTGTTGGCGTGTGCGGGTCCGCAGGTGCCGCCGATCGTTGGCGTGGCACGGGATCTGTGAGTGAGCGCGGACACGGTGCGCAAGTGGCGGCGGCGGTTCCTCACCGACCGGCTGGACGGACTTGTCGACGAGCCGCGGCCGGGTCGGCCGCCCACCATCAGCGTCGAGGAGGTAGAGGCGGTCCTGATCGCGACGTTGGAGGAGATCCCGAGAAATGCCACGCACTGGTCGCGTAAGTGGCTCTTCACAATCGGGGGTGTAGTTGGGGTCTGGAGCCGCCGGTCTTGAGAAGGGTTCGGGTGATGTAGTTGGTGAGGTTGCGGAACCCGAGGGCGGGGCCGCGGGGGTGTTCGAGTTGGCCGTTGATCGCCTCGGTCGGGCCGTTGCTTGT
>JBOHCZ010000445.1:0-7961 GCA_050699195.1 Streptomycetales bacterium | reverse complement strand
GAGCAGCGACAACCCGACGGGCTGGACGAGCACGGGCGTGGCCTGCTGCTGGTTACCACGCTCGCCCACCGGTGGGGTGTTCGCCCGCTGCCGAGCGGCGGTAAGGCTGTGTGGTTCGAGATCACCCTGGCCCTCGACGATCCCCGGCGAGCACGACGAGCCGAGGACACCCTGGCCGGGTGCGTCACCGACGAGCGCCAGCTCGCCCAGCTCAGCGACGCCACGCTGTGACCTACGGCCAACAATGGTCCGAACGCCTCGCCACCCACGTCCGCCTCACCAGCGGCCCTCGCCAGCGGGGCCAGGGCCGGAAGATCGGGGCACACCCCGAGGAGAGTACTTCGGGTTGGTGGGCGACACCCCGGCTTGGTGACGCGTTGGTGAGTGGTGTGGGCGCTTCGCTGCGGCCACGGGTCGTGGTGGAGGGCGGTGGCACGAGGTGACCCCGCCGGTAGCCCGTGGAACGCGCGAAGCTGACGGCCGTCGTGAGGACGCGGCGGGCAGCGTGTAGGACAGGGGTATGGAAAGTGTCAGCCGCTCTCGGTACCCCGGCGGGTTGCGTCCGGCTCGACAGGCAGTGACCCTCACGGTTGCCGCGTGCCTGCTCGTGTCGTGCAGCACGCACGAGTCCCTGAATCGCGAGACCGGACGAGACCGCAGAGCGAGCGGGTCGCCGACTTCTCCCGGACAGGTCGCCGGCCCCACCCGGCCCCCGGCCCTGCAGCCCACCCCCGACGATGCCCTCGGGGAGCTGGCGACGGTGCCGGCGACGGGCGACACGGCGGCGCTTGCCCGCCAGCTCGACCGTGCCGTGGCGACCGTGCGGGACCGGGATGCCACGGCGGCCGACGTAGGCCGGGCCGGACAGTTCCAACAGCTCGCCGTACACACCCTCGCCACCGCGTCCGGCGCGTTTCGCCGGAAGGTGACGGCCCGCCTGCATCCCGGGGCGGCGCTGGTCACTCGCAGCAACGTCAGGGCGGCCAGGTTGCTCCGCGCGCTCCACAGCCCACAGCAGACGCTGCCGCGCTGGCGCATCGTCGTACCGCCCTCGGCCGCGGAGCTGCTCGGCTACTACCAGGAGGCGCAACGACGCACCGGCGTGGCGTGGACCTACTTGGCGGCAATCCATCTGGTCGAGACACGCATGGGTCGCATCCGTGGCCAGAGCACGGCCGGGGCACGCGGACCCATGCAGTTCCTCCCGTCGACCTGGGACACCTACGGCGCCGGTGGCGACATCAACGACCCACGGGACGCCATCCTCGCCGCCGCCCGACTCCTGAAGGACAACGGCGCACCGGGCGCCATGGCCGACGCCCTGCGGCACTACAACCCTTCCGACAACTACGTCCGTGCAGTCAGCGAGTACGCCCGCACGATGCAACGATCGAGATCTGCCTACCGCGGCTACTGGCACTGGCGCGTGCTGTACAGCCACGCGCGCGGCACCTATCTACTGCCCGTCGGCTACCCGGCTGAGCGCCCCACGTTCCTGCACGGCAACTAGACGGGCCCCCGCGTTCGTACGGGCCCATCCGGCGCACATGGGACGCGGATGGGCAGGAGACCACGTCGCGCGACTTGAGCCAGTCGCAGCACAGGATACACAAGTCGGCGACGCGACGGTTACGCAGTTCGGCGAGCACGGACAGCCAGAACTTCGCCACTCGCCATCGCCCTTGCCGACCCACAGTGACACCCTGCCACGGGGCCGTCTGTTGGTGCAGAAGCACCAGGCGTACTGTCGCGCATGAGCGCGGAGCAGTCACCGGGACCCCGGTTCGACACCTAGGCCCAGCCCGGCGCGGATCTACGACTACCTCTTGGGCGGTCGGAGTGTGGGTGGGATCGCGGCCTGACCAGCCGGGTTACCGGCACCGACGATGAAGACGTCCTGATCTCCCGCAGGTGCGGTGGAAGGACATACCTAGGTGTATAGTGATGTCATGGCTAGGACGCAGGTCTACCTCGGCGCTGAGGAGCTCCAGCTTCTTGATCGCGTCGCGAGTGCCACAGGCGCCTCGCGTTCGGAGCTGATCCGGCGCGCCATCCGGCGTACCTTCGGCGAGCAGACGAAAGATGAAGTGCTGCGTGCCCTCGACGCGAGCGCCGGGTCGTGGGTTGGCCGACGTCAGACCGGCGCTGAGTACGTCGACGCGCTGCGTGGCGACGTCAACGAACGCTTGCGTCGCCTGGGCGTCGAGTGAAGCTGCTCGACACCAGCGTCGCGATCGACCATCTCCGCGGTACACGGTCGGCTGTCGATCTCTTGAGGCAGCTCGTCGGGGCGGGAGAGCAGGTTGTGGCGAGCGAGGTCGTCCGCTTCGAGTTGCTCGCCGGTGTTCGGGACGAGGAGATCGAACCGCTCGAGCAGTTCTTCAGCGCGCTTTCCTGGGTCCCGGTCGACGAGGTCATCACGCGAGCCGCCGGCTCGCTGGCGCGCCGCTACCGCAAGGCGTACAGCGGGATCGATGATGTGGACTACCTCATCGCCGCGACGGCACTCGTTCTCGACGCAGCTCTGCTGACGACCAACATCCGCCATTTCCCCATGATCGCCGGCCTCCGTCCCCCGTACTGACCTCGCTGACGGTCATCAGGAGCGGTCAGCGTCGGCGAGCGCTTCCACCGTCTTAGGGTGCGCCGATAAATAGCCACTCTGTTTGAGATTCTGTCCGGCATGATGTGTTAATGGCTGTCGATGTGGACGTGGTGGCGGCGTTGCGGGCGAAGTTCGAGGCGGTGCTGCCGCATCTTGATGAGCGGGGGCAGCGGCTAGTGATGGCTGCCGATGCCCGGTCCCTGGGCTGTGGCGGTATCGCCGCGGTGGCTTCGGCGACGGGGGCGTCGCGGTCGCGGATCTCTGCGGGGGTCGCGGAGTTGGAGTCAGGTGAGGCGCCGTTGGGGCGGGTGCGTCGGGAGGGCGGGGGTCGCAAGTCGGTCACCGAGACCGACCCGGGACTGCTCTCAGCGTTGCTGGGGTTGGTCGAGCCGACCCGGCGCGGAGACCCCGGGTCGCCGCTGTGCTGGACGACGCTGTCGACCCGCAGGCTGGCTGGTGAGCTCAAGGCGGCCGGACATCGGGTGGGCCCGGACACCGTGGCGCGGCTGTTGGGCGAGCAGGGCTTCAGCCTGCAGGGCAACGCCAAGACGATCGAGGGCGGGCAGCACCCGGACCGTGATGCCCAGTTCTGCTACCTCAACGACCAGGCCGCAGCGCACCTGGATGCGGGCGATCCGGTGATCAGCGTGGACACCAAGAAGAAGGAACTGGTCGGTCCCTCCAAGAACGCCGGAAAGGAGTGGCGCCCGGCCGGAGACCCCGAGCAGGTCAAGGTGCACGACTTCATCGATCCCACCTTGGGCAAGGCCAACCCCTACGGCGTCTATGACCTGGCCGCCGATACCGGCTGGGTCGCAGTGGGCACTGATCACGACACCGCCGCGTTCGCAGTGGCAACGGTCCGCCGCTGGTGGCAATCGGCCGGGACCCAGACCTACCCGGACGCATCGAGGCTGCTGATCACCGCCGATGGTGGCGGCTCCAACGGCTACCGCACCCGAGTGTGGAAGACCGAACTGGCCGCCTTGGCAGACGAAACCGGGCTGGCCATCACCGTGTGCCACCTACCGCCGGGCACCAGCAAGTGGAACAGATCGAGCACCGGCTGTTCTCCCACATCTCGATGAACTGCCGCGGACGACCGCTGACCAGCCACGACGTCATCATCGAATCCATCGCCGCGACCACCACCCGCACCAGCTTGAGCGTCCACGCCGAACTCGACACCGACACCTACCCCGTCGGCGTGAAGATCCCCGACGCCGAGATGAAAACGCTGCACGACACCGGCGCGCTACACCGCCACGACTGGCACCCGGAGTGGAACTACACCCTCAACCCGCCCCACGCCAGAAAGTGAGCGTGTTGATCATCGGCAAGCCCTAAGGTTGATCGCCCGGGCCGACAGGGATCGGAGCCACTCGGCCCTTGGACGGAGTGCGGGGTGGTGCGGTGAAGCGGCTGGAGCTGGCATCGGGCGATGGTCTTCGGCTTGAGGTGGCCGTCCATGGCGGCGATGGGCAGTCGGCTGGGACCGTGCTGCTGGCACACGGCATCACGGTGGATATGGACGAGGGCGGCATGTTCGTCCGGCTGGCCGATCGACTCGCTGAGGCCGGGTTCACCGCGGTGCGGTTCTCGTTCCGGGGGCATGGAGGAAGCGAGGGGACGCAAGCGGGCGTAACCATCGCTGGGGAGATGTTGGACCTCCAGGCAGTCTTCGGATTCGCTCAGCGAGAGTTCGCCGGTCCGCTGTCGGTGATGGCGGCGAGCTTCGGGGCCGTGGCTACCTGCTTGTCGCTTCCCTACCTTGAGCCTGACCTGCGCTCACTGGTGCTATGGAATCCTGTGCTCGACCTGACGCGCACGTTCGTGGCCCCGGAACTGCCATGGGGTCTGGACAACTTTGGGCCGGAGCCGCAGGGCCTCCTGGCCACGCAGGGTTATCTCCTCGTGGACGGCGAGTTTCGGCTGGGCAGGGTGCTGTTCGAGGAGTTCCGGCACTACCAGCCGACTGAGTACTTCACCGGCAGCCGAGTTCCGACGCTCATCGTCCATGGAGACCGAGACACCTATGTCTCCTACGAAGTCGCTCAGCGGGCCGCCGCGAGCCGGCCGGGGACCGACTTCCACACAGTCATGGACTCCGATCACGGCTTCGACTCCCGCGAGCGCGAGGACCAGGCGATCTCCCAGACGGTCGACTGGTTGCGGCGCCGGAATCCGTGAACGGCGAGTACGGAGAGGTCATCGCCGATGAGGGAGCGGTCATCGGTGAACACTGCGTGCTTGGCTGCCCCAAGGAGTCGCGTCTGCGTGGAACCGCTACGGGGATTGCTGCCCCAGTAAGGCTCGGCGCCCGGTGTCTGATCTTCCATCACGTCGTGCTGTACGAAGGGGTGCGCCTCGGCGACGACAGCGTGATCGAGGATCGGGTCCGGATCGGCTACAACAGCACCGTCGGGGATCGGACGCGGGTGATATACGGAGCGTTCGTGTGCGACCGGGTGACGATCGGAGCGGATGCGCGGGTGGCCGGGTTCATCTGTGACGGGACAGTGATTGGGGACCGGTCAACGGTCATGGCGAGTTGGTGCACGAGTACACCCGCCCGCACGAGGGCTGGTGGGATGTGGATGAGGAGCCTCCGGTCATCGAGGCCGACACGGTCGTTGGGTTCGGAGCGCAGGTCATCGGCGGGGTTCGGATTGGGCCGTGCTCGTACGTGGCGGCGGGCGCGATCGTGACACGGAACGTCCCCCCGGAGCACCTCGTCACAGGGGTGAACACGTTGACGCCTGCGGCGGAGTGGAAGGGGAGCGCTTGCGCGGGCTGATTCGGCATTGGGTTACTCGTCGATGAAGGGCGAGTCCTCGGTGTCGCTCCCTGCTTCGTCCTTGGGGAGCTGCCGGACGAGTGGCGGGTCACAGGCAAGTGTGGTGAGCCGGCGGGGGTAGCGGGTGGGTAGCGGGCACGTAGGTCGGCGCGCGGGTGGTCGATGTAGAGAGCCGGAAGGATCTCGTCGATGGGTGCGATGGCATCGTTCGATGCGCAGGGCGAGGAGTTCCTCAATGGCGATACGGGTGAGCAGGTAGCCGAAGGTGCAGTGGCTGTAGCCGGGCGAGACGATGCCGGGGAGGTAAGGCAAGTCGCTCTCGAGGGGGAACCTGCCGAGGTAGAGCAGGTCAAATCGTCCAGCTAGATCACCGAGGCAGGCGAGAAGCCGGCGGGTGAAGTCGTTGCAGAGGATCGCGTCATCTTCAAGGATCAGCGTGTATGGCTCGGGGCGCCGTACGGCGGCGGTCCAGCACGCTAGTTGGCTGAGGGTGCAGCCGATTTCGCCGAGCTTCAGCGGGCGGCTCCACCAGGGGTTGCTGGAGTCGATCTGCCAGGGGAACACCCGGTAGCCATCCGATTCGAGTGCCATACGACTCAGGTCGTGGCCGTCGAAGGGGCCATTCCATTCGGATGTGAACGTCGCCCTCAGCTCGGGTGGAAGGTTGCGGGCGGTCATCTCGATCGCTGACGTAATCAGCGGGCGCGCACCCAACGCCGGGCGACTCCGGACCCAGGGAGGAGGGCTCCAACCAACATCGCTTCCTGTGTCGTCGCCGGCACATGTCTTGAGCACATCACGGCAGCGTCTTTCGGGGGGAAGCTGGACTGCTCTGATACGACGGATCGCCCTGACCTATTCCCTAGTGCTACTGATCGTGTGTCTGTAGAAGACCTTTGATGGGAGTTTAGAGAAGCCGAGCTTCTCGTAGAATTCTTGGGCTCCGGGATTTTCCTCGTCCGTCGTCCACTCGACACGACTGCACCTATTCTTGGCGGCAGCCTCGACGACGCAGTCCATCAGAAGCTTTCCAACGCCCTTGCGTTGGTGGTCCCGAGCTACGTAAAGCTCCTTTAGGTATAGAGACCTGGTGACACCCATTGCTGGCCAAAGGAAAGAATAGGTAGCAATACCGATGAGCTGCCCCCCGTCCCATGCCAGAAGCGCGTGAATGGGGGACCTGTCGTCGATGATTGCCTCGGCGATCTGGCGAACCCTGAGTTCGAGAGGTTTGACCTCGTCGGCGCCGTAGAAACGGTCCATCTCCTCCAGGAGAGTGGCTATAGCCTCTACATCTTTCGGTTCAGCAGCTGCCACGAATACCAAGAGCTTCTAACCCTCTTCCTCGCCGGCGGGAAGCAACAACAGATCACGAAGTTCGCGAACGGCAGGACGCGATCGATCTTTTACCGGAAGTGCCTCGATTGTCTCGCGAGCACGTACAGTGATGATACCGTCCCGCTGCTGGCTGGTCAGACCGGAGAGAGCCTCAACGGCCCTGGACATGGCTGTCGAGGCATCACCATCATGGGCGAGACAACTCGCCTGGCCCAGATAAATGAGTGCTCTGTCCATATAGTCACCTGGTGGACACAATTCCAGCGCCAGCTCCTGGGCTCTCCACGCCGATGAGATATCGCGAAGATGCGTAAAGGCGTTTCCCTCATGGAAACGCAGCTGCGCTTCATCGTACCCGAACGCGGACGGGATTACCGAATCTACGTTCAGGTTGCCCAGAATGGTTTCTGTGCGTTCCAGTGCATCCCGGGGCTCGCGGTCGTGACCGAGAACAGCGTGTGCGCGTGCTTCGATTGCTGAGGCGAGAACCGCGCCGACGGAAGGGGTTGTGCCAGTGAGCACTTGTGCGTGCCTCGCAACCGTCACCGCCATCACGAAGTCGCCCGCGTAGTAGTACCCGTAGGCTTCGTGGGCTCGAACCCACGAACAAGTGATTGGATCACCTGCCTCCTCGGCTGCAATACGATCGGTACGCGCCCACTTGCGAAACGCGACACGGTCGCCCAACTTGATGAGTGTGAGGCACATAAGGCCGGCCGTAAGGGCTGCGAGTCGAGTCAGTCGACGCAGGGTAGATGACGGTAGTGGTCGTTCAAGCACCAACCTCAGTTCGGCGAGATCAGCGGTCAGCTCTTCGAGAAGAACACTGGCTGGGCGAGTTCGGGTAGCCCGCCCATGGTGCCAAACAACCTGTTCCCAATCCTCCAGACTGACTGCGGTTACCGTACCTCCGCTGAGGACGTCGTTCAATCCCCGACGAAGTAGCTCAAGGTCGTCCTGGTGAGGGGCAGGCACCGTGAGCATTTCACGTGCCGTCAGTGGGCCGGTGGGCAGTTTGAGGTCGTACTCGTGAATATGGTCTCTTGATTGCTCCTGGGCTGTGCGGCTCGTCGGCGGCCTCACGCCCGAGAGAGTGTCGTCGTTCACCGCGGCATGCTGTGCGACTCGGAGGAGTTGGCGGGCGTTGGGGGGCATCTGTAGGCCGTCGGCGATGCGTTGCCAGGTTTCGAGGGTTGGTGCGTGTTTGCCGGTGACGTAGGA
>JBOHCZ010000444.1:0-22661 GCA_050699195.1 Streptomycetales bacterium | reverse complement strand
GGCCGCGACGATCCACCGGAAGGCGGCGTAGGGGCCGCCGCGGGTGGCGAGGCGCAGCGCACGTCCCATCACGCGGGTACCCGGGCCGGCTCGAGGCGTCCGTCTCGGGCGGCCAGTACCCGGTCGGCGTGGGAGCCCAGCCGGGCGTCCTCCGTTGTCACCACGAGCGCGATGCTCTGTGAGCGTACGACGCTGGTGAGCATCCGCATGTGGTGCTCGGCCTCCGCGGTGTCGAGGGTGGCCGTCGGCTCTTCGGCGAAGAGCACGGCCGGGCGGCCCGCCAGAGCCCTGGCCGCCGCGACGCACTGCGACTCGACCGCTGACAGGGACCCGGGCAGGCGGCGGGAGCAGTGCGTGGCCTCGAGGCGCTCGAGCCACTCACGGGCGTCGGCGAGCGCGCTGCCGCGGCGGACGCCGCGCAGCAGCAGCGGCAGAGCCACGTTCTCCTCGGCGCTGAGCTCCGGGACCAGGCGGGTGCCCTGGAGGATGAGCCCGAAGTGCTCGCGGCGGAGCGCGCGCCTGGCCCGCTCGGCGAGCGTGTGCACCGGCGTTCCGCCGTACCAGACCTCACCGGCGTCCGCCGCGACGATCGCCGCGAGACAGTGCAGCAGCGTGGACTTTCCCGAGCCGTGCGGGCCGGTGACGGCGAGTACCTCACGCTCGCCGGCGCCGACCGTGACGCCGTGCAGGGCGGTCGTCCGTCCGTAGGACTTCTCGAGGTCACGTGCCCAGACGAGGGCGTTGTCGAGACACTCCACCGTCGCACCTCCACGCTCGGGACCAGAGAGGACTGCAGGTTGGTGCGCAGAGTGTCGCTTTTGTACCCAGCGGAGGGTCGAGGAAACGCGGTCGTGGAGCGGCTGCGCGCCCGGGCTGCTATCCCGACGGCCGGGCTGCGCTGCACTGCCCGGACAGCCGGACTACTGCCCCGACAGCCGGGCTGCGCTGCACTGCCCGGACAGCCGGACTACTGCCCCGACAGCCGGGCGGAAAGCCGCGCGCGGCGAGTGTGCCGTCTCCCGGCCGCCTCCGCCCGGTCGGCGCCTGCGGCCATCCGCCGCCCCGCGTTCACACCCATCCAGCGCAGCGGCTCGGGCTCCCACCGACGCGACCTGTGGCCGACCCACGGCAGCCGGACCAGCCCCGTGTCGCGCTCCAGCACCAGATCAGCCAGCGTGCGTCCGGCCAGGTTGGCGGCGCCGACCCCGCGGCCCACATAACCCCCGCCCCAGCCCAGGCCGGTGCGCCGGTCGAGCCCGACCGAGGCGAACCAGTCCCTGGGCACGGCGAGGGGACCCCCCCAGGTGTGGGTGATCCGGACGCCGGCGAGATCGGGGAACATCTCCACGAGGGCGCGGCGCAGCTCCGCGAACACCCGCGGCTCACTGTCGAAGGCGGGCCGGACCCGCGACCCGAAGTGGTACGGCGCGCCACGGCCGCCGAAGGCGAGACGGTCGTCCGCGGTGCGCTGCCCGTAGACGATGAGGTGGCGCAGATCGTTGAACGTCTCGCGGCGCCGCAGCCCCGCGCGCTCCCAGAAGGTCGGCGGCAGCGGCTCCGTCGCGAGCATCAGGGAGTACACGGGTGCGACGGCCAGTCGCTGGCCGGGCAGCTCGGCGGTGTAGCCCTCCGTCGCGCGCAGCACCACCGGCGCCGCTACCCTCCCCCCTTCGGTGTGCACCACGCCCGGGCCCATGGCCCGTACGGCCGTCCGCTCGTAGATGGTGACACCGCGCCGCTCCACCGCCCGCGCGAGGCCGCGTACCAGCCGTGCCGGGTCGATGGCCGCACAGTGCGGGGTGTAGATCCCGCCGAGCACCCGTGTCGCTCCGACGAGGGCGTGCGCCGCTCCCGCGTCGAGCAGGCGGACGTCGCTCTCTCCCAGGCCCCATTCGCGGGCTGCTGCGGCGGCGGCGCGCGCCCTGTCGAGCTGGGCGGGGACGCGGGCGAGCATGACCGTCCCGCCCTTGGCGTAGCTGCAGTCGATCGCCTCGGCGGCGGACACCCGTGCGACCTCGTCCACGGTCGCGAAGAGCGCCCGCTGCAGGGCGAGCGCGGCGTCTCGCCCGCCGACCCGGGCGACCTTCGCGACCGACGCGGGGAACAGGCCCGTGCACCAGCCGCCGTTGCGGCCGGACGCACCGAACCCGGCGATCTCCCGCTCGAGCACGGTGACGCGCAATGACGGATCGGCAGCGGTCAGGTAGTAGGCGGTCCACAGCCCGGTGTAGCCGGCGCCGACGATCGCCACGTCGGCTGCCAGATCCCCGGTCAGCCGGGGGCGCGGGTCCAGCCGGTCCGGCACGCTCTCGAGCCACAGCGAAAGTCGCCGGTAACCGGCGTCGCTCAAAGCCGCGTCCACGCCTCCGTCAGAACCGAGCGCAGGATCTGTTCGATCTCGTCGAAGTGCTCTTGCTCGCAGATCAGCGGCGGGGCGAGTTGGACTACGGGGTCTCCGCGGTCGTCGGCACGGCAGTACAACCCGGCGCGGAAGAGCGCCTTGGAGAGGAAGCCCCGGAGCAGCCGCTCGGACTCTTCGCCGTTGAAGGTCTCCTTGGTGACCTTGTCCTTGACCAGCTCGATCCCGTAGAAGTAGCCCGCGCCGCGGATCTCGCCGACGATCGGCAGGTCGAGCAGCTTCTCGAGGGTGGCGCGCAGCGCCGCCTCGTTGCGCCGTACGTGGCCGTTGAGGTCCTCGCGCTCGAAGAGGTCGAGATTCGCCATGGCCACGGCGGAGGACACCGGGTGGCCGCCGAACGTGAAACCGTGGCCGAACGTCGCGGGCCCGCGGAGGAACGGCTCGATGATCCGTTCCCTGGCGATCATCGCTCCCATCGGGGCGTAGCCGGAGGTCATCCCCTTCGCGCAGGTGATGATGTCGGGGACGTAGCCGTACCGCTCGGCACCGAACCAGTGCCCCAGCCGCCCGAAGGCGCAGATCACCTCGTCGGAGACCATGAGCACGTCGTAGGCGTCGCAGATCTCGCGGACCCGCTCGAAGTAGCCGGGCGGCGGAGGGAAGCAGCCTCCGGCGTTCTGCACCGGCTCGAGGAAGACGGCCGCGACGGTGTCAGGACCTTCGAGCTCGATGGCCTGCGCGATCTGATCGGCCGCCCACCGGCCGAACCGCTCCAGGTCGTCACCGTGCTCCGGAGCCCGGTAGAAGTTGGTGTTGGGGACCTTGATCGCGCCCGGCACGAGCGGCTCGAAGTCCTTCTTCAGGTCCGGTATGCCGGTGATCGACAGGGCGCCCATGGACGTCCCGTGGTAGGCGACCGCCCGGCTGATCACCTTGTGCTTGGTCGGCACCCCGCGAAGCTTGAAGTACTGCCGCGCGACCTTCCAAGCGGACTCGACCGCCTCGCTGCCCCCCGTCGTGAAGAACACCCGGTTCAGGTCGCCCGGCGTCAGTGCCGCGAGGCGCTCCGCGAGCTCGATCGCCTTGGGGTGCGCGTAGCTCCACAGCGGGAAGAAGGCCAGGTCCGAGGCCTGCTTGTAGGCCGCCTCGGCCAACTCGGTGCGTCCGTGACCGGCCTGTACGACGAACAGACCAGAAAGGCCGTCGAGATAACGGCGGCCCTGGGCGTCCCACACGTACGGGCCCTCGCCGCGGGCGATGACGGGTACCGGGCTGTCGGCATAGGACGACAGCCGGGTGAAATGCATCCAGAGGTGGTCGCGGGCGGAGGTGGATGGGTCGTACGACTCGCCGGGTGCGGGCGGCGAAGCTGTCATCTGGTACCCCACGTGTAGGTCTGCTTGCGCAGCTTCAGGTAGACGAAGCTCTCGGTCTGGCGGACCCCGGGGATCGCCCGGACCCGCTTGGAGATGATGTCGATCAGGTGGTCGTCGTTCTCGCAGACGACCTCGATGAGAAGGTCGAACGTACCGGCGGTGATCACGACGTAGTCGACCTCGTCGATCGCGGCGAGCTCCTCGGCGACCGGCTCGAAATCTCCCTGCACGGTGATGCCGATCATGGCCTGCCGTGCGAAGCCCATCTGCAGGGGGTCGGTGACCGCCACGATCTGCATGACGCCGCCTTCGATGAGGCGCTGCACCCGCTGGCGGACCGCGGCTTCGGAGAGGCCTACGGCCTTGCCGATCGTGGCGTAGGCTCGCCGGCCGTCCTGCTGGAGCTGTTCGATGATCTTCTTCGAGACGTCGTCGAGCACGAAGCCGTTGCTCTTCTCACGACCTGCCACCCTTATATCTTCGCGCTTGTTGAGCGATGTATCAAGCGATTCCGTCGTCTTGCTGAGTCTTCAACACTGATTCCTTCGACATATCGTTTCAGAAGTATTGATCCCGAGCTTGGTGGGGCTACGCTGGATACGTCTAAAGAGGCGCCGATCCGGGTGACTGGACCCGCCGGTGGCCGCGACGACGCGAGGAGGCTAGGAGGTCAGGTGTCCCAGCCGCTGAATCAGCCGCTGACCCCGCCGCTGACCCAGCCACGCGTGCTCCGTAACTTCGTGAACGGGTCGCCCGTCGATGCGGTGGACGGGCGGGTTTCGGAGCTCGTGAACCCTGCCACGGGCGACGTGTTCGCCGCAGCTCCGGTGTCGGGGCCGGCAGACGTCGACGCCGCGATGAAGGCAGCAGCGGACGCGTTCGAGTCGTGGCGGGACACCACCCCAGGAGAGCGCCAGCTGGCGCTGTTGCGGATCGCGGACGCCATCGAGAAGCGTGCCGAGGAGCTGATCGCCGCCGAGAGCGAGAACACCGGCAAGCCGGTCGGGCTGACCAGGTCGGAGGAGATGCCGATGATGGTCGACCAGATCCGGTTCTTCGCCGGTGCGGCGCGCTGCCTCGAGGGCCGCTCGGCGGGGGAGTACATGGCGGCCCACACCTCCTGGGTACGCCGTGAGCCGGTGGGCGTGTGCGCGCAGGTCACGCCCTGGAACTACCCGATGATGATGGCGGTGTGGAAGTGCACCCCCGCGATCGCGGCCGGGAACACGGTGGTGCTCAAGCCCTCCGACACCACGCCCGTGACGACGTTGCTGATGGTCGAGATCATGGCGGAGTTCCTGCCGCCCGGCGTGTTCAACGTGGTGTGCGGCGACCGTGACACCGGCCGGGGCCTGGTGTCCCACGAGACCCCGCAGATGGTGTCCATCACGGGGAGTAAGCGCGCCGGCGTGGAGATCGCCTCGGCCGCGGCGGGAGACCTGAAGCGGGTGCATCTCGAGCTGGGCGGGAAGGCGCCCGTCATCGTGTTCGACGACGCCGACCTCGAGGCGGCGGCCGCGGGGATCGCCGAGGCGGGGTACTTCAACGCCGGCCAGGACTGCACGGCGGCCAGCCGGGTGCTCGCCGCTGCCCGGGTGCACGACGACCTCGTCGCGGCCCTCGCCGAGCAGGCGCGTGGCACAAGGACCGGCATGCCTGACGACGACGAGGTGCTCTACGGGCCGCTCAACAACCCCGTCCAGCTCGATCGCGTCGCCGGCTTCGTGGACCGGCTCCCCGACCACGCGGCTGTAGCGGTGGGCGGCCACCGGACCGGCGAGCGCGGCTTCTTCTACGAGCCGACGGTGGTGTCGGGCCTCCGCCAGCGCGACGAGGCCTCCCAGCAGGAGATCTTCGGCCCGGTCATCACGGTGCAGCCGGTCACCGACGAGGAGGAGGCGCTCCGCTGGGCCAACGGCGTGGAGTACGGCCTCGCGTCGTCGGTGTGGACACGCGACCACGGGAGGGCGATGCGGATGAGCAAGAGGCTCGACTTCGGATGCGTGTGGATCAACACCCATATCCCCCTCGTCGCCGAGATGCCGCACGGCGGCTTCAAGCACTCGGGCTACGGCAAGGACCTCTCGATGTACGGGCTCGAGGACTACACCCGCGTCAAACACGTCATGTCTGCCATCGAGTAGGTGATCGCCCCCGGCGTCCCCGCTGTCCGCCCCGCGTGCGACCGGCCCCTGTCCTGTGCCCGTACGCGGTAATCATTTGACGATTTCGTCGTCGGCCTCCGGCATTGCCACGGAATCCTTCGTACGAATGATGTAATCCTGTCGTCGCGACATCTCGGCGACGTGACATGCGCCTTTGGGAGGGACCCCAGCGATGAACCGTTCCACCTACCCGCACCCCCTGATCCCGGATCCGTCAAGACGCCGGTTCCTCAGGGGAGCGGGCGCCGCGGGGGCCGCGCTCGCGGCGAGCCGCCTGCTCGCGGCCTGCGGGACCGAGCCGACCAGCAAGGGGGTGGGCGAGCGCGCCGCGAAGGACCGGTCAGCGGCGGAGAAGCTCGTCAACTGGTCCAACTGGCCGCTCTACATCGACGTCGACGAGAAGACCGACAGACACCCCACGATCCAGCAGTTCACGCGGGCGACCGGCATCCGGGTCAGCTACACCGAGGACGTCAACGACAACGACGAGTTCTTCGGCAAGGTCCGTCCCCAGCTCGCGTCCGGCCAGGACACCGGCCGTGACCTGTTCGTGCTGACCGACTGGTTGGCCGCCAGGTTGATCCGCCTCGGCTGGGTGCAGAAGCTCGACATGGCCAGCATCCCGAACGCCAAGAACCTGGTGCCGACGCTGCAGGACGTGCCGTTCGACCCCGACCGGGCATACTCGCTGCCCTGGCAGAGCGGCTTCGCGGGCATCGGGTACAACGCCAAGGCGACCGGCCGCGAGGTCCGCACCGTCGACGAGCTCCTCACCGACCCGAAGCTCAAGGGCCGGGTGACGATGCTCACCGAGATGCGCGACACCATGGGGCTGGTGCTGCTCTCCGACGGCAAGGACCCGTCCAACTTCTCCGACGATGACTTCGAGGCAGCCATCGCCAAGCTGCAGAAGGCCGTCGACTCCGGTCAGATCCGCCAGTTCACCGGCAATGACTACGCGCCCGGGCTCAACAAGGGCGACATCGCCGCGGCCGTCGTATGGTCCGGCGACGTGATCCAGCTGGAGTTCTCGAACCCGGACGTGAAGTTCGTGACGCCCGAGACCGGGATCATGCTCTGGTCGGACAACATGCTGATCCCCAACAAGGCCCGGCACAAGACGAACGCCGAGAAGCTCATGAACTTCTACTACCGTCCGGAGGTCGCGGCGGAGGTCGCGGCCTACGTCAACTACATCTGCCCGGTGCAGGGGGCGAAGCAGGCGATGAAGAAGTTCGCCCCGAGCCTCGTCGACAACCAGCTGATCTTCCCTTCCGAAGCCACCCTCGACAAGGCTTACGTGTTCAAGTCCCTCAACGCGAACGAGGAGGAGCGTTACAACGGGATGTTCCAGAAGGTGATCGGGGCCTGACGCGGATGCGAGGGCCGGAGATGCGACGGGAACACTCCGGGGGGGAGTTGCGGCTCGTCGGGCTGTCCAAGCGGTTCGGCAGTGTCACCGCCGTCGACGGCATCGACCTCACGATCCCGCAGGGTTCGTTCTTCGCCCTGCTTGGCCCCTCGGGGTGTGGAAAGACCACCACGCTGCGGCTGGCAGCCGGCCTCGAGGAGCCGACCGCGGGGCGCGTCGTGCTCGGGGAGGAGGACATCACCGGGCGGGCCGCGCACCAGCGGCCCGTCAACACGGTGTTCCAGAGCTACGCGCTGTTCCCGCACCTCGACGTGTTCGAGAACGTCGCGTTCGGCCTGCGCCGCCGCGGCGTCAAGGACATCGCGTCCCGCGTCGCTGAGATGCTCGAGCTGGTCCAGCTCACCGGCTACGCCCGGCGTAGACCCGCCCAGCTCTCGGGCGGCCAGCAGCAGCGTGTCGCCCTCGCGCGGGCGCTCATCAACCGGCCCCGGGTGCTGCTGCTCGACGAGCCGCTCGGGGCGCTCGACCTGAAGCTGCGGCGGCAGATGCAGATCGAGCTCAAGCGCATTCAGACCGAGGTCGGCATCACGTTCGTCCACGTCACGCACGACCAGGAGGAGGCCATGACCATGGCCGACACGATCGCCGTGATGAACGAGGGCGCCATCGAGCAGCTCGGCAGTCCCACCGTGCTCTACGAGAGCCCGTCGACGACGTTCGTCGCCAACTTCCTCGGCCAGTCCAACCTCATCGCGGCACGCGTGACCGGCCGGGGTGAAGTGGATCTCCGCATCGACGTCTACGGTCACCGACTGGGCATGCCGGCGGCCCGCTCCGCCGGCACCGGCGAGCGAATCCTCGTCGGGGTACGTCCGGAGAAGATCCGGATCAGCTACGGACGCGACACCGTGGGCCCGGACGCGCCCCGGGAGGTGGCCCGGGACGATTCCGGGCAGGCGGCCCGGGAGGGGACCCCGGGCGCCGAGAACGTGCTGCCCAGCGGGATCGTCACCGACTGCAGCTTCGCCGGGGTGAGCACGCAGTACCTGGTGCGGATGCCATGGGGTCAGGAGCTCACGGTCTTCGCGCTGAACGTCGCCCGCGACGACCGCATCCAGCCGGGTGAGCCGGTGGTCCTGCACTGGGATCCGGCCCACACGTTCTCGCTCGACGCGGATCAACGCGCGGACGCCGGAGCGGCCACCGGCGGCACGCAGAGCGCGGGCCGGCCGGCCGAGGCCGGTGAGGTGAGCGCGCGGTCATGACCGCCACCGCGCCCGCCCCACTCGGAGAGAACGGGGCCCGAGCGGCCCGGGCCAGAGAACGGCGGCGGCTGCCCTACCTGCTGCTCGTCCCGGGCATGCTGTGGCTGTTCGTGTTCTTCGCCGCGCCGATGCTCACCCTGGCCTCGACGTCGCTGCAGACCGGATCCCTGGCTGCCGGGTACCAGCTCACCTGGCGGGTCGCCAACTTTCTGGACGCCCTGGCGCTCTACCAGGAGCAGTTCGTGCGCTCGTTCCTCTACGCGGGGGCGGCGACCGCGCTCGGCCTGCTGATCGCCTACCCGCTCGCGTACACCATCGCGTTCAAGGCGGGGCGCTGGCGGAACGTGCTGCTCGTGCTGGTGATCGCCCCCTTCTTCACGAGTTTTCTGATCCGCACGATCGCGTGGATCACGATCCTCTCGGACGACGGGGTCGTGGTGCACGGGCTCGCGGCGCTGCGCGTCCTCGACGTGCTCGCCTGGCTTGGGTGGGCGGCCGACGACCGGCTGCTGGCCACACCGGTCGCCGTGGTGTGCGGCCTGACCTACAACTTCCTGCCGTTCATGACCCTCCCGCTGTACGCGAGCCTGGACCGCATCGACCCCCGCATGCTCGACGCCGCCGGCGACCTGTACTCCTCGCCGTTCACGGCGTTTCGCAAGGTGACCTTCCCGCTGTCGCTGCCCGGAGTCGTCGCCGGCACGCTGCTGACCTTCATTCCCGCCGCCGGGGACTTCATCAACGCCGAGTTGCTCGGCTCGCCGGCCGAGGCGATGATCGGCAACGTGATCGAGGGCCAGTTCCTGCGGGTGCTCGACTACCCGACCGCCGCCGCGCTCTCGTTCACGCTGATGGCCGCGATCGTCCTCCTTGTGACGCTCTACGTCCGCCGCGCCGGAACCGAGGAGCTCGTCTGATGGGCGGGCTGATGTCCCGGGGACCGCGCTGGGTGCGGCGGCACCTGGTGGTCGCCGGCGCCGTCCTGGCGCTGGGCTACCTGTTCCTGCCCAACGTCGTCGTCGTGGCGTTCTCCTTCAACCAGCCGGTGGGGCGCTTCAACTACACCTGGAACGCCTTCACGCTGGACGCCTGGCTGCACCCCTGCAGATCCCCGGGGATGTGCGAGGCGCTCGGGCTGAGCCTGCGCATCGGCCTGCTCGCCACGCTCGGCGCGACCCTGCTCGGCACCCTGGTGGCGTTCGCGATCGCGCGGCACCGGTTCCGGGGGCGAGGCGCGACGAACACGTTCATCTTCCTGCCGATGGCCACGCCCGAGGTCGTCATGGGGTCGTCGCTGCTCGCGCTGTTCGTGAACACCCGCCTGCCGCTGGGTTTCTGGACGATCCTCATCGCCCACGTCATGTTCTGCCTGAGCTTCGTGGTCGTCACCGTCAAGGCGCGGCTCTCGGTGCTCGACCCGGCACTCGAGCAGGCGGCGATGGATCTCTACGCCACGCCGGTGCAGACGTTCGTCCGGATCACGCTTCCGCTGGCATTGCCGGGCATCGTGGCCGCGGCGATGCTCGCGTTCGCGCTGTCCTTCGACGACTTCATCGTGACCAACTTCAACTCGGGCAGTGACGTGACTTTCCCGATGTACGTGTGGGGCTCCGCGCAGCGCGGGACGCCGCCGCAGATCAACGTGATCGGCACGGCGATGTTCCTGGTCGCCCTGCTGATCGTGCTCGGTGCACAGCTCAGCGCGCGCCGCGGCCCGCGCCGGTAGCGAACTCCCGCACGCCCCGCGGGCAGAGGCCGACGTCGGGTGGCTGGCCTCTCGGGGCCGGGAGAGCGGGCGCCCTCGCCGGGGCGCCCGCTCCCGTGCAGCCAGGCGGACGGTCAGCTACCGCGGGTGCGGTAGGTCAGCATTTTAGAGCCCCGGGGGGACGGCGCGAAGGTGTGGTGGGCGGCTAGAGCGAGGAGGCGCGCCGGTAGGCCTGCCGTGCGATGTCGCCGAAGTACGGACCGAACATCACTCCGGGCAGCTCTCCGTAGCCGAAGCTGGTCACGGAGTTCGCCAGCCCCCGGCCGCTCCTGGCGTCGAAGCCGACGAACCATGGCCCGCCGCTCGCCCCTGAGGTCATGCGGCAGTCCATGCCCTGGGCGCTGGTGTTGAACGGGTCGTCGCGCACCCTGCCCGCGCAGTAGACGAGGTCGCCGCCATGGTAGGGCTGCGCGGAGGGGTAGCCGAAGGCGTACATGTACTGCCCGCGCGGCTGGTTGAAGGCGATCCCCTGGCCGCCGACGGCGTCGGTGAGGTGCCTGCCGTTGCGGGGACGCGTGACCGCGAAGCCGACGTCGTGGTTGGGGTTGCCGGACTGCGTCCATGCGGAGGGGGCCACGAGTCGCCTGGCCCGGAACGTGCCGGCCGGGCGCCGCCCGTTGTCGTAACCGGGGATGAAGACCACGCGCCGTGACCACTCATAGCCGTCGTGCAGGCAGTGACCCGCGGTGAGTACCACGTCGTGGTTGCCGCTGCCGATCGCACTCCCCGAGCACACGTAGTCGTGGCCCGCCTGGGTGAAGAACAGTCGCCCGGTCGTGCTCGCGACCGCACCCCCGGACGTCCACGGGTTGCCCTCCCGCCGGGCTGCCGAGGCCTTCCCCTTGCTGGCCCGGCTCGCGGGGTCCGGCTCGGCTCCTGGCACCCGCTCCGGGCGGCTGCGCTCGGACTGTCCCACGCTGGCAGCGCCGAGGGCGCGGTCGATGATCGCCGCCACGTCGGGGGGCCGGTGCGGGAGCCGGTGCGCCGGAGTCGCCGAGGCCATCCGCCGCTGCGTCCAGTACTGCGCGACGCCGTCGTGGGACGGGAGCGGGTCCGAGAGCTGCTGGGAGACGGCTGCCGGCCCGCGCCGGGCGCCGCCCGGATCCGCCGCGCCGAAACGGATCGTGACAGCCTGGTCGGTGCCCGAGGCGGCCGGCGGCGAGACGAGCAGGGCCGCGCCGGTGACAGTGCCGATCAGGGCGACGAGCGCCAGGCTGCGCTTCACGGTCGGGGAAACCTCCGGACGGGCGGTGAGGGACGGCTCGACCCTAGTCCGGCGCACCAGGCGTTTTACTGATATCAGCGACTTAGCGTGTTCATCTGCGCCCACTGAGTGACGCTCTGTGCTCCCAGCGGGTGACGCAGGCGCAGTCCTGGCCCGGCCCGCCGGGCCGGGTGCGTCGGCCACCCGGCGCGGGTCGGTGGGCGAGAATGGACCGGTGGGCAGGCAGCGGGAAGTCATCATCCTCGGCAGCACCGGCTCCGTCGGCACCCAGGCGATCGACGTCATCCGGCGTCACCGCGAGCGGTTCCGCATCGTCGGTCTCGCCTGCGGCGGCGGTAGCGTCGACCTGTTCGCCCGCCAGGCACTCGACCTCGGGGCCGAGGCCGTCGCCCTCGCCCGCCCGAGCGCCGTCCAGGATCTCCAGCTCGCCTTCTACGCCGAGGCGCAGGCCCGCGGCTACCACTCGGGCGACTTCTCCGTGCCCAAGATCCTGGCCGGGCCCGACGCTGCGACCGAGATCGCCTCGTGGCCGTGCGACGTCGTGCTCAACGGCATCACGGGTTCGATCGGGCTGGCACCGACACTCGCCGCCCTCGAGGCCGGGCACACGCTCGCCCTGGCCAACAAGGAGTCGCTCATCGTGGGGGGGCCGCTTGTCAAGGCCCGGGCGGTCCCAGGCCAGATCGTCCCCGTCGACTCCGAGCACTCCGCACTTGCCCAGTGCCTGCGGGGCGGCCGGGCGGCCGAGGTCCGCCGGCTGGTCGTGACCGCGAGCGGTGGGCCGTTCCGGGGTCGCACGCGCGCGGAGCTGAGCGGCGTCACACCCGAGCAGGCTCTCGCCCACCCCACCTGGGACATGGGCCCCCTCGTCACCGTCAACTCGGCGACGCTGGTGAACAAGGGCCTCGAGGTCATCGAGGCCCATCTGCTGTTCGATGTCCCGTTCGAGCGCATCGACGTCGTCGTACATCCCCAGTCGGTCGTTCACTCGATGGTGGAGTTCGCCGACGGGTCCACGATCGCCCAGGCGAGTCCTCCGGACATGCGTCTGCCGATCGCGCTCGGCCTCGCGTGGCCGGATCGCGTCCCCGGCGCGGCGCCGGCCTGCGACTGGACCGCCGCGCGGACCTGGGAGTTCTGCCCGCTCGACGACGAAGCGTTCCCCGCCGTAGGGCTGGCTCGCGAGGTCGGCGCGACCGGTGGCACGGCTCCCGCGGTCTACAACGCGGCCAACGAGGAGTGTGTGGGGGCATTTCTGCAGCGGGCGCTACCCTTCACCGGGATCGTGGACACCGTCGCACGCGTCGTCGAGGAGCACGACGCCCGTGGCCGGGACGGTTCCCTGTCCCTCTCCGACGTCCTCGACGCGGAGGCGTGGGCCCGCGCCCGCGCGCGCGCACTGACCGCCTGATCTAGGGAGCGTCACCTGATGAACCTGACCGCCCTCGGCTACGTCGCCTTCGTGGTGGTGCTGCTGCTCTCGGTGCTGCTCCACGAGGCAGGGCACTTCGTCACGGCGCGCCGGTTCGGGATGAAGGCCACCGAGTTCTTCGTGGGCTTCGGGCCGCGCCTGTGGTCGTTCCGCCGCGGCGAGACCGAGTACGGCGTGAAGGCGATCCCCGCGGGCGGGTACGTGAAGATCACCGGCATGACCGAGCTGGACGAGGTCGCCCCCGAGGACCAGCCACGGGCGTTCTACCGCCAGCCGGCTCCGCAGCGGGCGGTCGTGCTGGCCGCGGGGTCGGTCGTGCACTTCCTCATCGCGATCGTGGTGTTCGGGTTCATCCCCGTGGCGCTGGGCAACCCGCACGCCTCGCTCACCGTCGGCGAGGTGGCGCCGTGCGTCCCGGACCGGCTGTCGGAGACCTGCACGAGCTCCTCGCCGCCCTCTCCAGCGAAAGCCGTTGGCCTGCGCGCGGGCGACCGCGTCGTCGCGATCGACGGGCAGCGCGTCGGGTCATGGGCGGACTTCACCCGGGCGATCAAGCGGGCCGGGCCGGGCGAGGCCAGGCTCCAGGTGGTGCGTGACGGGCAGCGCCGCACACTCTCGCCCGAGCTCACGACGCAGCGCCGGCCCGCCGGCACGGCCACCGGGCGCGACGCCGGAGCCGGGGGGCGTACCGAGGTCGTGCCGGTCCTCGGCGTCACTCCCGCTCTCGTGATGGTGCGCTCCGGGCCGCTCGAGGGAGCGGCGGAGGCCTGGACGGACTTCGCGTCCGCGGTGACGGGAAGCTTCCAGGGGCTCGCGGCGATCCCCGGCGCGATCCCGGACCTGTTCGACGCGACCTTCGGCGACGGGCAGCGCTCTGTCGACGGCCTCGTGGGGCCGGTCGGAATCGCCCAGGTCAGCGGGGAGGTACTGGCGAGCGGCGAGCTTCCGCTCGCGCAGTTCCTCGGGATCATGGCCGCGCTCAACGTGTTCATCGGGATCTTCAACCTGCTACCGCTGCTACCACTCGACGGCGGTCATCTCGCGGTGCTGGTGTTCGAGCAGGCGCGCAAGGGGGTCTACCGGCTGTTCGGGCGGGCCGACCCCGGCCGGGTCGACCTGATGAAGCTGCTGCCCGCGGCGTACCTCTTTCTGGCGCTCATCATCGGACTGTCCGTGCTCCTCCTTGCGGCAGATATCGTGAACCCAATCCAGTTCGACGGGTGAGGCGTGTGACACAGGCACCTATGACCGTCCCGCTCGGGATGCCCGTGCTCCCGGCCAGGCCGCTCACGCAGCGCAGGAGGTCCCGGCAGATCGCGGTGGGGAGGGGTCAGCTGGCCGTGCCGGTCGGCGGCGACGCCCCGGTCTCCGTCCAGTCGATGACGGTGACGCCGACGACCGACATCAACGCCACTCTCCAGCAGATCGCGGAGCTGACCGCGACGGGGTGTCAGATCGTGCGCGTGGCGGTGCCGAGCCAGGACGACGCGGACGCGCTGCCGGTCATCGCGAGGAAGTCGCAGATCCCGGTCATCGCCGACATCCACTTCCAGCCGAAGTATGTCTTCCAGGCGATCGATGCCGGGTGCGCAGCCGTTCGGGTGAACCCCGGCAACATCAAGAAGTTCGACGACCGGGTCAGGGAGATCGCCCAGGCGGCCAAGGCGGCACAGGTTCCCATCCGTATCGGTGTCAACGCCGGCTCGCTGGACAAGCGCCTGCTCGAGAAGTACGGCCAGCCCACGGCCGAGGCGCTGGTCGAGTCGGCGCTCTGGGAGTGCTCCCTGTTCGAGGAGCACGACTTCCGCGACATCAAGATCTCGGTCAAGCACCATGACCCGGTTGTGATGATCAACGCCTACCGGCTGCTGGCGCAGCGCTGCGACTACCCTCTCCACCTCGGGGTCACCGAGGCGGGGCCGGCCTTCCAGGGCACGGTCAAGTCCGCGGTCGCTTTCGGAGCCCTGCTGGCCGAGGGCATCGGGGACACCGTCCGGGTCTCCCTGTCGGCACCCCCCGTCGAGGAGGTGAAGGTCGGCATCGCGATCCTCGAGTCGCTGGGGTTGCGCGAACGCGGCCTGGAGATCGTCTCCTGCCCCTCCTGCGGTCGCGCGCAGGTCGACGTCTACCGGCTCGCCGACGAGGTGCACGCCGGTCTGGACGGGCTCGCGGTGCCGCTGCGCGTCGCGGTCATGGGGTGCGTGGTCAACGGGCCTGGCGAGGCCAGGGAGGCCGACCTCGGCGTGGCCTCCGGCAACGGCAAGGGGCAGATCTTCGTCCGGGGTGAGATCATCAAGACGGTCCCCGAGTCGCAGATCGTCGAGACCCTGCTCGAGGAAGCCCAGCGACTTGCTGAAGACATGGAGCGCGCGGGCGTACCCTCGGGTAGACCCGACGTGAGTGTCCGGTAGGAACCGGCCCGGCATCGTCCGTCCGGCACCGCCGCTCCGATCCTCGGTGGGCCTCCAAGGGAGGGCGTCCGTGCTCGACACCGCCTCCGTCCGTGTACTCGGCGGCCGTGACCTCGACGAGGCTCTCTCGGTCGCCGACCGCGACCCGGTGAGCAACGTCTTCGTGGGTTCGCGGTTGTACGCCTCGGGCCTCGACCCTTGGAGACTCGGGGGCGAGGTCTGGGGCTACGAGGTCGGCGGGCGATTGGAGTCGCTGTGTTACGCGGGCGCCAATCTGGTGCCCGTCCAGGCCAGCCGCGGCGCGCTCCTCGCATTCTCCGACCGGGCGCGCCGGCTGGGGCGCCGTTGTTCGTCCATCGTCGGTCCGGCCGGGACGGCCGGGCGGCTCTGGGAGCTGCTCGAGCCTGACTGGGGACCGGCCCGTGACGTGCGTGCCCACCAACCCTTGATGGAGATCTCGCGATCCTCGGCCACCGTGGCCCCGGACCCGGCCGTCCGGCCGGTCAGCCCCGATGAGGTCGACATCCTGATGCCCGCCGCCGTCGCGATGTTCACCGAGGAGGTGGGCGTGTCGCCGGTCACGGAGGACAGTGGCTCTCTCTACCGGGCGCGGGTGGCCGAGCTCGTGGCTCTGGGCCGGTCGTTCGCCCGCATCGAGAACGGCAAAGTGGTCTTCAAGGCCGAGATCGGGGCGGTGACCCCCCAGGCGTGCCAGGTGCAGGGCGTTTGGGTGGATCCCGAGCGGCGTGGTGAAGGCCTCTCCTATCCGGGCATGGCCGCAGTGGTGGAGCACGCGTTGCGGGACTTCGCGCCGGTCGTGACGCTCTACGTGAACGACTTCAACCTCCCGGCCCGGCGGGCGTACCGCAGGGTCGGCTTCCGTGAGGTCGGCAGCTTCATGTCCGTGCTGTTCTAGGCCGTACCCGTCAGGGTGGTCGTTCCGCGTTTGATTCCCGGTAACCGCGCTGCTCACCCCGGGCTGGACAGCGCCGCCGGTACGCGTCGTGGGCGCCACCGCCACCGCCACCGCCACCGCCACCGCCACCGCCACCGCAGCCGTCGCGTGATCGAGTGACCGGACGTCGATCTGCCGGACAAGCCTTAGCCTGGTCCCCGTGCCGCCGCCAGCTTCCGGCGGTGCCCATGACCAGGTGAGGAGACCCAACGTGACGCTCCGGATGTCGACGCTGTTCCTGCGGACGCTGCGGGAGGATCCGGCCGACGCCGAGGTCCCGAGCCACCGTCTCCTGGTACGCGCCGGCTACATCCGGCGGGTGGCGGCCGGGATCTACTCCTGGCTACCTCTCGGGAAGATCGTCTTCGACAACGTGGCGGGTGTCGTACGTGAGGAGATGGCCCGCATCGGCGCCCAGGAGGTGCTCTTCCCCGCGTTGCTGCCGCGCGAGCCCTACGAGGCGTCCGGGCGCTGGGAGGAGTACGGACCGCAGCTTTTCCGCCTCAGGGACCGTAAGGGCGGCGACTACCTGCTCGGTCCGACGCACGAGGAGATGTTCACCCTGATGGTCAAGGGTGAGTATTCTTCGTATAAGGATTTTCCCGTTATTCTCTACCAGATCCAGACAAAATACCGCGACGAAGCGCGCCCGCGTTCCGGAGTCATCCGGGGCCGCGAGTTCGTCATGAAGGACTCGTACTCCTTCGACCTCGACGACGCGGGTCTCCAGGCGTCCTACGACAGCCACCGCGACGCCTACGTCCGGACCTTCGACCGGCTCGGCCTCGACTACCGGATCGTCTCCGCGGTGTCGGGCGCGATGGGCGGCTCGCACTCGGAGGAGTTCCTCGCCCCGTCGCCCATCGGCGAGGACACCTACGTCACCTGCACGAAGTGCGAGTACGCCGCGAACGTCGAAGCCGTCACGACCGGCCCGCCCGGCCCGGCCCGGGTCCACGGGGCTGCGCCCCCGCCGCCCGAGGTCATGTACACGCCGGGCACGCCCACGATCGAGTCCCTCGTCGATGTCCTCAACGGTCGGGAAGACCGCGGCTACACCGCCGCCGACACGCTGAAGAACATCCTCGTCAAGGTCACGCAGGACGTCGGCACGCGAGCCGCCGCCGTGCTGGTGCCCGGCGACCGCGAGGTCGATCTCGGGCGGCTGGACGCCGTGCTCGCGCCCGCGACCGTCGAGCTGTTCGACCAGCATGACTTCGACGCCCGCCCCGAGCTGGTGCGCGGGTACGTCGGGCCACAGGACGCGCAGCGGCTCGGCATCACGATCTATGCCGACGCCCGCGTCGTGCCGGGCAGCGCCTGGGTGACCGGCGCGAACCGGCCCGACCACCACGTGAAGAACGTCGTGGCCGGCCGGGACTTCTCGGTTGACCACTACGTCGACGTCGCCACCGTCGCCGCCGGCGATCCCTGCCCGCAGTGCGGCGGGACCCTGGAGTTCGGCAGGGCCATCGAGATCGGCCACATCTTTCAGCTCGGCCGAAAGTACTCCGACGCTTTCTCGCTCGACGCTCTCGGCCCGGACGGCAAGCCGGTGCGCGTCACGATGGGGTCCTACGGCATCGGCGTCTCGCGCGCCGTGGCCGCCCTCGCCGAGCAGCGGCACGACGAGCACGGGCTGTGCTGGCCGCGCGAGGCGGCGCCGGCGGACGTCCACATCGTCGCGACGGGCAAGGGCGACCAGCTGCGGGTCGCAGGCGAGCTGGCGGCCCGGCTGGACGCCGCCGGCGTGCGGGTGCTCTTCGACGACCGCCCCGGAGTCTCCCCGGGGGTGAAGTTCACCGACGCGGAGCTCATCGGGGTGCCCACGATCCTCGTGGTGGGCAGACGGCTCGCCGAGGGTCTGGTCGAGCTGCGCGACCGTGGCAGCGGCGAGCGTCACGACGTCGCTCTCGACGAGGCCGTGACCCGGGTGAGAGAGGTCGCCGGCTGATGGTCGAGGCCGTCATCTTCGACTGGGGTGGGACGCTCACCCCATGGCACGACATCGACCTGCATGCGCAGTGGTACGCCTACGCCGAGGCCTACGACCCGGCCCGGGCCCGCGAGCTGGCCGACGCCCTGCACGCCAGCGAGCAGGAGTCCTGGCGGCTGGCCCGCGAGCAGCACCGCAGCCACACCCTCGACGAGGTCTTCCGCAGCGCGGGCGTCGAGCCCCAGGGCGGCCGGCACCACGCCGCCCTGGACGCCTACCTGAATTTCTGGGAGCCGCACACCTACGTGGACGAGGACGCCCCGGGCGTACTCGCCGGGCTGCGGGAGCGTGGTGTCCTCGTGGGCGTGCTCTCCAACACCCTGTGGCCGCGGGAGCACCACGAGAAGGTGTTCCACCGCGACGGCGTGCTGCACCTGCTTGACGGCGCGGTCTACTCCAGCGAGATCCCCTGGACCAAACCGCATCCGGAGGCGTTCCGAGCCGCGCTGGCCGCGGTCGGCGTGAGCCGGCCGCAGCGCTGCGTCTTCGTCGGCGACCGCCCCCACGATGACATCCGGGGCGCGCAGCGCGTGGGGATGCGGGCGGTGCTCGTCCCGCACAGCCTGTTCCCCGACGACGGTGTCGTCCCCGACGCGACGGTGCACCGGCTGTCGGAACTCCTGCCGCTGGTCGACGCCTGGGGGGAGGCGTGAGCGCAGTGCGGCGGCAGCCGGCGTCAGGAGCGAGGCTTGCGTTCCGGGCCGGCTGATCGCTCGGGCAGGCCGGGCCAGGCCACGCTGCGCCCGCGCCAGCGCACGGCACGTACGGCCACCTCGCGAAGGCCCTGGGCCGCGAACATGCGCAGGTCACGGGCCGCGGCCTGCACCACATCGGCATAGGCCGCGGCGACGCCCTCCTCGAGCCACACGGCAAGGTCGACCGCCTCGTCGGCGGATCGCACGGGAAACGGCAGGTCATAGGCCACCGCGGAGGCGGCCGGGGTGGCGTCTCGCTCACGGACCATGCGGACGAGCTGGTCCCGGCGGGTCCGGTGGGACTCGTACGCGCTGCGCGCCAGCGTGGCTCGCTCGCCCCGCAACCGCGCCCCGGCGATGCCGTAGCCGTAGACCGCTGCGTGCTCGGCTTCCAGCGCCGACTGCAGTGCGGCGACCTCGGTCAGGGGCTGTTTCATGTGCCTGCGCCCCGGAGGAACTCGGCGTGGCCGGCCTCTGCGGCGCCGATCCCTGCGACGAGGCGGGCGAGCAGCGGCGAGGCGGTGAGAACGTCACCCATCCGCTCGTCTGAGGCCTGCTCCTCGGCTTTCACGAGAGCCCGCAGCGCCTGCTCGGGGGTGGCCGGGGGCGGCGATTGGCCCGGCGATTGGCCAGGCGACCGGCCGGGCGACGCGCCGTCGCCTGGCCGGGTTTCCCGCCGGGCGATCGCGTGCAGATGGGACTCATGCTCCCGGCGCAGTTGCGCCAGCACGCCGGCGAGCTCCGGGTGGTGTTCTTCCGTGGCCTCGTAGCGCGCGATCAGGTGGCGCTCACTCCGCAGGACACCCCGGCGGATCTTGCGATCGCGCAACTGGGCCGCGGTGGGCTCCGGGTCGCCGCCAAAGCATCCGGCTGCCCCCAGGCTGAGTGAGGTGACCACGAAGGCCCGCCTGCCCAGGCGTGCATCGAGCATCGAAGACTCCCCGCCGCTTGGTGCCCATGACGAGCGCCCCCCTTGATGGGAGGGCGCAGCAGCGACCTTACCCCAGCGACATCCCGACGACGGACCGCACCGCCGGCTTCGCCGTGGTCGGGCACGACACACCCCGCGGAAGGGATAGCGTTGATGGACGGAGCACTAATGTGTGCTCTGAAACCACCGTCAGCGACATAACTGCAGAGCAGCCGAGGAGGTCCCGGATGACCGTGTCCTCCCTCCGCGACCGTCTCATCCGGTTGCTCGAGCCCGTCATCTCGTCCGCGGGTGTGGACCTCGAGGACGTCGAGCTCATGCCGGCCGGGAAGCGCCGGGTGCTGCGCGTCGTCGTCGATCAGGACGGCGGCGTCGGCCTCGACGACATCGCGGAGCTCAGCCGCAGCGTCTCGGGTGTTCTCGACGGGTCCGGCGCGATGGGCGACCGGCCCTACGTCCTGGAGGTCACGTCCCCCGGAGCGTCACGGCCGCTCACGCAGCCGCGGCACTGGCGGCGGGCACGCGCCCGCCTGGTCGCGGTGCAGTGCGTCGGAGGCGGCGAAGTGGTCGGCCGGGTGGTCGAAGCTGACGAAGACGCGGCGACGCTGGACGTGGGCGGCGCCGCCCGGCGGCTGCCGTACTCCGAGGTGCGGCGCGCCAGGGTGCGGGTGGAGTTCGGGCGGGCTGCAGGCAAGGAGGAGGAGGTCCAGCCGTGGACATCGACATGAGCGCGCTACGCGCCCTCGAGCGTGACAAGGAGATCTCCTTCGACCGCCTCGTCGAGGCCATCGAGTCGGCGTTGCTCATCGCCTACCACCGTACGGAGGGGTCGCAGCCGCAGGCCCGGGTGGAGCTGGATCGCGACACCGGGCACGTCACGGTGTGGGCCGCCGAGACCGACGCCGAGGGCGAGGTCCTCCGTGAGTGGGACGACACCCCGACCGGCTTCGGGCGCATCGCGGCGATGACCGCCAAGCAGGTCATCCTGCAGCGGCTGCGCGACGCCGAGGAGGAGGTCACCTTCGGTGAGTTCGTCGGCCGCGAGGGTGAGATCGTCGCCGGCGTCGTCCAGCAGGGCAGGGACCCGCGCAGCGTCCTGGTGGACCTCGGCAAGGTGGAAGGAATCCTGCCGCCGGGGGAGCAGGTGCCGGGCGAGCGCTACCAGCACGGCTCTCGTATCAAGTGCTACGTCGTGCAGGTGCGTAAAGGGATGCGCGGCCAGACGATGGGCCCGTTGATCACGCTGTCACGGACCCATCCCAACCTCGTCAAGAAGCTGTTCGCTCTCGAGGTCCCCGAGGTCGCCGACGGTTCCGTCGAGATCGCGGCCATCGCACGGGAGGCGGGTCATCGCACCAAGATCGCCGTACTGTCGCACCGCCCCGGACTGAACGCCAAGGGTGCCTGCATCGGCCCTCTCGGGAGCCGGGTACGCAACGTGATGAGCGAGCTCCACGGGGAGAAGATCGACATCGTGGACTGGTCGGACGATGCCGCGGAGCTCGTGGCCAATGCCCTCTCGCCGGCCCGCGTGAGCCACGTCGAGGTCGTCGACCAGGTCGCACGCTCCGCACGCGTGACGGTCCCTGACTACCAGCTCTCCCTGGCGATCGGCAAGGAGGGCCAAAACGCCCGCCTGGCCGCGCGTCTGACGGGGTGGCGCATCGATATTCGCCCGGACACCGAGCCCGACGCTCCGGTGCCGGGCGCGCTGGGTGAGCCGTCCTCGGGCTCCGCAGCGGGTGGTGGCGGCGGTGGTGGCCGTGGGGGTGGCCGTGGGGGTGGTGCCGGCGGCACGGTGTCACCCGAACGGGCGACCTGATCGACGCGCTAGACTGGCAGGTGTCTGGTCGGGCGGGCATACGTTCATGCCCAGAACGCACCTGCGTGGGCTGCCGGTCCCGCACGACCAAGGCTGACCTGTTGCGGGTCGTGGTGGTCGAGGGGGCATGCGTCCCCGACCCTTGCGGCTGGCTGCCTGGTCGGGGTGCCCACGTGCACCCCACTGCGGGTTGTCTCGACCTCGCTGAGCGCCGGAGGGCGTTCTCGCGGGCGTTTCGCCACACGGGGCCGCTCGACACGAGCGCGCTGCGGCGATACGTCGAGACGCAGGTCAAGAACAGGGACAGAGAACGGGAAGAGTAGACCGGCAGTACCCGAGAGGTACCCGTCGAATCGGAAGCAGGTCGAGAAGCGATGAGCGCTCGATGAGCGGACAGCGATGAGTACGCCCATGAAGTAGAGAGTCGGTCACGCGGACGACGCGGACCGGAGGACAGGAGAGACGTGGCCAAGGTCCGAGTCTATGAGCTCGCCAAGGAGTTCGGCGTGGAGAGCAAGGCCGTGATGGCCAAGCTCCAGGAACTCGGTGAGTTCGTCCGCTCGGCGTCTTCGACGGTCGAGGCGCCAGTCGTACGCAGGCTCAAGGAAGCGTTCGCCGAGGATGGGTCCGGCGCAAAGCTGGACGGCACCACACGCGGGGCTCCCCGCAAGCAGCAGACCGCCAGGAAGCAGACGACCCGGGCGGCGTCCCCCGCCAAGCCCGCTCCGCCAGCGAAGAAGGCCGACCAGGCCGCCGCAGGCGAGGCGAAGGCCGCTCCGAAGGGCGCGCCGCCGGTGGAAGGGGAGGCCGCACCCGTGGCCGCCTCCGAGCCCGCGCCGGCGGTGGCGCCGGCGGTGGCGCCGGAACCGGAGGCCCCCGACCAGCCGCGCAC